>JAGVZY010000021.1 GCA_018302225.1 Candidatus Woesearchaeota archaeon | reverse complement strand
AGCTTATTGTAGTTATTCAACAGTACCTGGAAAAGATATAACTCAAACTGGCACTATGGTTACTTTGAATTCTGAAAAAGAAAGATTCTATCCAAAAGAACATATTTCAGATAATATAAATATAATTCAAAATCTTCCAGAAACAGAATATAAGTTATACATTAAATGTAAAGATGCTGCAGGAAATGCACCAAATCCAACAGACGATGAGATATTAACTTTCAAATTAGAAGAACTTCCAGATTATGAGGGTCCAGTAATAGAAAAAATAGATCCAGAAAGCACAGCTTTCCCAGTATCAACACAAAAAGTAAAATTAGCATTAAGAGTCTATGATCCTGCAACAAAGCCAGGAACTTCAAGTACAGTAAAAGAATGTCGTTATTCAAAAGATAAAGATAATTTTGAAGAAATGACTGGAATAATAAAATGTACTAAAGATGTTCCATGTTTAACTTATAAAAATAAGATGTGTAAATATTGTGAAACCGAAGAAGCTCAACAAATAGATCTATCTAATTTAAATGCTGTCGAGCAACCAAGATTAACTTCTGCAGATTTAAACACTCTTGATCTTTCCTCTTATTTAAGTGGAAGTTACACTTTTAAAATATCTTGTATAGATACACAAGGAAATACCATGAAAGAATCTAAACAATGGACTATTGCTAAAAAAGCTTTATTTGACTTTGAAATAACAAGTCCTGAAAATTATACTTATCAAAACCCACCAAATATTACTATAACTTCAAAAGAGAATATTATCTGTAAATATAAGCTAGATGACATGGCTAGTTTAGAAGATGTAAACTCAAAAAATCTTATATCTACTTTACATGAAAGAGCTATAACTGAAAAATTAACTGCTTCACCAACTAACCAATTAATCAATCCTCATAATTTAGAAGTAACTTGTACTGATATGGCTTCAAATGTTGTAACAAAAACACATAAATTTTACGTAATGGAAGATAAACAAGAACCTTATTTAATCCAATTTTATGAGTCTAGAGGCGATTTAATAGTTTTAATGAATGAAAAGACTCAATGTAAATATTCCACAAAATCATTTAATTATGATGACGAAGAAGCAATATTAATGGAACCAGCAGAATATAATAGTACCTCACATAATACTGCGGTAGGACAATCAAAAACATTCTACGTAAGATGTATGGATGAAGGGAGTAATCCAAGTAATCAGCTTACTTTAAACATACCATGAACAAAAAAGGATTTGAACAAATCTATGTTTATATTTTTGTAATAATTGTAGTAGCCATTACTTTTGTAGTTGGATTTAAAGCAATTAATGCATTAAAAGAAAAACAATCTCAGGTAGAACTAATCTCTTTTTATAATGATTTAGATAGAGAAGTAAAAAAATTCTATAATGCAGATTATCTAAGTGCAGACGATATAACTTTAAATCTTCCAAGTTCAATAAAAAAAGTTTGTTTTACAACAGATAAAATAGATATAAATCTTAATTCTTTTGATATAACTTCTAAAGCTATAATGCAAAATAAATATGGGGGTACATCAAGAAAAAATGTTTTTATATTTCCTGATACAGCTGCAAAACCAAATCAAGGTTATTATTTTATAAAAAATTTAGAAGTTTCACAAAATCCGTTATGTATTCAAACAAAATCAGGTTCTTTATCCTTCACACTTCAGAATAAAGGTGAAGTTTATATAAGTTAAAGTTTTTCCTTATAAAAAATGAAAAGGGGTCAGGCTTCAACATTTAATTGGATATATATTGCAGTAGTAGGAGCCATTATACTTTTAATATTCATAGGCTTTGCAGTAAAGCAAGGCGCCTTTTCAGACAGACTCCTTAATCTAAAAGTAAGAGATAATATTGACAATGTTATCTCAAGTTATAGAGCTCCTTACTTAGAAAGAACTTTTACTCTTCCAAAAGACTTCCAAATTAATTATGCAAAAAATAGTTTAAGTATTGATACAGGTGAAAAAAAAGTGATTTATAATAAAATTATTGCTTCACCTTCAAAGTTTAAAGGAAAAGCAATTTCAAAAAATGAATATGAATTTTATGTTTGGACATATCCAATTTTATTACCTTATCAAATAGATAACTTAATTATTTTAGGAAGTAGTAATTATGGATACAAAATGCGTTATGATAACGAAGAAATAAAAAACTTTATCTCACCAGATATTCCAAGTTTTGTAAATTTAAATTCAAAAGAGAAAGAAATTTATTTTACTCAAGCAGAAGAATGTCTTACAACACAAAATAGCAATTTGATGGATATTGCCTACACTATTGATAATGAAGAGATTTATGGTTATGTTTGTAATAACAAAGAAAAACTTCCTTTTGTAGGAAAAGGAATGCTCTATTCAGCAGTTTTTTCAGACGATTTCAGTTCAATTTTTAATCAAATAGTAAAACGAATACAATTAGTTTCACAATTACATTTAGAAGAAATTAAAATCTATTCAAAGTCCTGCACGCAATATTCAGAATTAACATTATTAATAGGAAAAATAAAATCCTTTAATAAAAATTCTAATCCAGAAGAAATATTAGCAACCTCAAGACAAATAGAAAAATTAAATAATAAAATGACTGGAAGGTGTCCAAGTGTTTATTAGACAACTTAAAAAATCTAAAAAAGGAGATATTCAAATATATTCAACTATATTTGTACTGTTAGTCTTTTTTTTAATAATGGCTATCGGTTTAATATTTTATCTAAAAGCCATGAAAACAAGCGTTATAAACTCAGCCCAAGAAATTGCAATAGACAAATTCTCCTTACTCTTAAATACAGTTATAACTATGCCTGAGCTAAGATATAGCTTCCATGGCTCTCAGTCAGAAGCATTAGATACTACCAAACTAACTTCGTTTCAAACTCTTTTAAATTCGAACAAATTGTATTATCAAAGATATTTTGGAAAGATTTCAAGTATAGAAATACAGCAGGTTTATCCACAAGCTGACGAAGTTTTATGTACAGAAAAAAATTATCCTCAATGTAGCAAATGGGTTATATACTCTAATGGAGATAAAGGTTTAGTTTATTCAACAAGTATTCTATTATATTATCCACAAGAAGATAAATATAAAATAGGAAAAATTTACATACAAGCACAATGAAAAAAGGTCAACTAGAGATGGTAGGATTAGTAATAATTGTAATTCTTTTACTTGTAGGGTTAGTAATTTATGCAGTTTTAAATAAACCCAACGACACAGAATCAAAAAAAGAAGAATCTATACGTGCAAATAATATGAGAAATTCTATTCTATTAACAAGTTTATGCAACACACAAACAAAATATGCAATACAAAAATGTAATGAAGATTCCTCTTTTGCAGGATGTAATACAGATTGTAAAGCTTATATTACTCAAATGTTAAAAAAAGGAAATAATCCTGTTTCAGATGAGTTATATAACCTAAAAGTTACATTTGAATCAGGTTCAGAAACAAAAACTCTTTATTCAATAGGAAGTTGTAAAAAAGGAATTACCTCAACTACAGATAGTGTCCCATCAAGTGTAGGTAATTATAGATATTCCTTCATACTATGTGATTAAATTTGTGCGAAATATTTATATATAAAGCTTTATTAAGTCAAATTATGGAAAAGAGGGGTCAAGTAACCCTATATATTATAATCGGGGTCTTAATACTTATTGCAGGTTCAGTGGTAGTATATCTAAATTCTAATACTATTAGCTCCAAATTAGGTTTTGGCGAAGATATTTCTGCACAAATGGATTCTGCACAAATCTTGCTTGATGAATGTACTAAAAATACTTTAAAAGATGCAGTTTTAATTTCAGCAAATCAAGGTGGAAGAATTTATACAAAGATAACTACTCCAGCTTATTATGAAAAATTTACTAGTTCATTACAATATTACCCAAATGGAAATGTTTACATGCCTTACTGGTTTTATGAAACTTCTGGAATTCCTTACAAGGGTGTTCCAACTCTATCTCAAACAGAAACAGATATTGCAATTTATTTAGAAAAAAATATTGACACTTGTTTACAAAACTTTACTTCATTAAAACAAGGAATATCTGTAAAATATTCAGGTTTAAAATTTAAAGCAACAATTTATGATTCTGAAGTCGGAGCTATAATAAAAACACCTCTTCAAGTAATTTACAAAGATGAATCAAGAAAAATACCTTTGCATGAAGTTAAAATTCCTACTAAATACAAACAACTTTATGATACCGCTATAAAGATAATGGATAAAGAAAACCAGGAATACTTCTTTGAAGAAAAGACTTATGATATGATGGTTTTATACCCTGAAATTCCAAAATCAGAAACCACCTTAGACTGTTCTCCAAAGGTCTGGACAAGACAAGAAATAATTAACAATTTTAAAGAAGTTATAAGCATCAACACTCCTTATTATAAAATAAAAGGTTCAGATTATACTCTTGCAAAAGAATCAAGAAAATATTTTGAATTAACAGAACTTGAATTACCTCAAGGAACTAATGTAAACTTTATTTATAACAAGGCTTGGCCATTTGAAATGTCTATAATTGGCCAAAATGGCAATATCATACGTTCAGATGCAGTAAAGTCTAGTTCAGTATCTAAACTAGCAAGCTTATTTTGTATAAATGATTATAATTTTGTTTACGATGTAAAATATCCTTTAATTATTAGTATTTCAAGTGAAAATGAAGCATTCCAATTTGCAACTCAAGTAATAATTGACAATAATGAACCAAGAAAATTAACAATAGAACCTTTATTTGCAGAAGATAGAAATGATATATATTGCTCATCAATATATGACTCTCAAATTTTAGTATATTCAGAAGGCACACCAATTGAAGGCGCAGATGTAGAATATCAATGTGTAAATCATGGATGTGCTTTAGGTATTACAAATAGCGAAGGTACTATAGCTTCAGGAATTCCTGCATGTGTAAATGGAATATTAAAAGTAACTAAAGAAGGTTATGCTGATTATCAAGAAGATCTTTCAACTAATCTAGGAGACTTTACAAAAACTGTTGAATTACAAAAATTAACTAAACTAAATACTAACCTCGATATAGGAAGAAGTCTCTCTTCAAAAGAAAGAATAATTTTAACAATTAGAAATCAGGATACAGAAGAAGAATCAACAATTATTTATCCAACAGATAAA
>JAGVZY010000020.1 GCA_018302225.1 Candidatus Woesearchaeota archaeon | reverse complement strand
ATCAAATAAAGAGGATTTTAAGAGTCTTCAGAGTATGGCTCAGTATATTATGGCAATTCGTCATAAGAGGCTAATTAATGTTTTTGGCTGTTTCTTTAAGGACAAAATTCCACCATTAACTAAGAAAAAACAAATTTGTCCTAAGTGCAATCAAGAGATTGAGTTTTATTATGACTTTCAAGAAACATATGATTTACTAAATCCCAAGATTCCAGAGCCTCCGTCAGATATTGAAGAATTAAATTACGAGGTGATTAAAATTGGAGGTTATAATGAGAGTTGATGCAGAGAAGTATATATGTGTATGTTGTAAAAAGAAAAGAAATATAGAAAATGGTTTTTTTGTAATTGAAGAAGATAATCAAGATGAGAATAAACCAGAGAAACTTATGTGTATAAAATGCTTTTGCAAAAGACAAAGACAAAAAATGAGTAAGAATGGAACCTAATTACACATTCTTATGAGGCACAAGATAGTTTTTTATATGCGGGTTTAATTGTATTTATAACATGGCCAAAAAGGATTATGCTAATTGGAGTAAAACCGAATTAGTTAAGGAACTCGATAAATTAAGCAAAAGAAAAAAGTATGGTATAGTTTGGGAAGATAAACCTGAACAGGTAGCTGAATTATGCAAGGAAAAACTACCTATTCTTGAAGAAGATAAAAAGAAAGAAATTAAAACAGATGTTAAGAAACCTACAAACATCTTAATAGAGGGAGATAACTATCATGCCCTCTCAGTTTTAAACTATACTCATAAGGGAGCTATTGATGTTATTTACATTGATCCGCCCTATAATACTGGAAATGAAGGCTTCGTGTATAACGATAGGGTTGTAGATAAAAATGACTCATATAGACATAGCAAATGGCTTTCTTTCATGGCAAAAAGATTAAAATTGGCGAGACCATTATTAAAACAAAATGGAATTATCTTTATTTCAATAGACAATAATGAGCAATCGCAATTAAAATTATTATGTGATGAGATATTTGATGAGAAAAATTTTATTGGTCAAATAATTATTCAAAGTAACCCTAGAGGGTCACAAGCTAGTAGGCATTTGGCTGATGTGCACGAATATGTCTTAGTATATGCTAAATCTTCAAGCAGTTTAGTAATTAAAGGATTCAGCAAAGAAGAGACTGCACACATAGACTATCCTTATAAAGATAAATTTGGAAAAAGATATCGTTTTTTGGGTCTTAGACAAAGAGGTGGTGAATGGAAGCGTGAACAAAGACCAAACATGTATTACCCTATTTATGTGAATCCAAAAGATAATTCTGTTTCGCTTCAAAAAACTAAAATGCATTATATAGAAACATTTCCTAAAAGACCTAGTGGTGAAGAAGGGCGGTGGACATGGTCTCAAAAGAAAGCACAAGAGAACATTAGTCTATTAATAGGGAAAAAAGTAAACAGAAAGGGAGAAGATGAATTTTATGATATTTTTAGAATAAATTACTATGAAGATGAAGAAGGAAATGGGACTCTGACAAAACCAAAAACAATATGGATAGATAAAGAGTTAAACTATCAGAATGGAAGAGCTGAAGTAAAAGAATTATTTGACGGCAAAGATGTTTTTGACTATCCAAAACCAACATATTTAATAAAAAAATTAATTGAAATAGCAGGTAAGAAAAGAGGAATAGTCTTAGATTTTTTTGCTGGATCTGGAACAACAGGCCACGCTGTATTAACTCTAAATCTTGAGGACAATGGTGAAAGACATTTTATACTTTGTACAGATAATCAAGATAATAATGGAACTGGACTCAAAATCGCTACAGATATTTGTTATCCTCGTGTCAAAAAAGCTATAGAAAACTTAGAAAAAGAATCTAAAGGCAAATTAATCTCCGATAGACCTAGTGGACTAAAATATTTCAAAACCGACTTTGTGGATGCAGAGCCAACAGACAAGAACAAAAAGAAGTTAGTTGATAAATCCACAGAAATGCTTTGCTTAAAGGAAGATTGTTTTGACGAAATAAAGAGAGAAGGAGATTATAGACTTTTCAAAAATTCACAAGATACTTATTTAGGAATAATTTATAGTGATGATGGAATTGAGCCATTTAAGAAAGAGATTAAAAAAATGAAGAAGAAATTTATAACTTATGTTTTCTCTCTTGATGAAAGTGCAAGAGAAGAAGAATTTGAAGATGTAACTAATTTGGTTGAGTTAAGACCGATACCAGCAGTTATATTAAATGTCTATAAGAGGATATTCAAATGATAGAGCTAAAAGATTATCAAAAACGAGCAGTTGAAAGTCTTAAATTTAAAGTGCAAAATGCTTTAAGAAGCTCAGACAGAGAAGTTGTTATTTTTCAATCTCCAACAGGAAGCGGTAAAACTATTATGGTTTCTGAGATGTTAAAACAATTAGTTAAAGATAACAAAAAGAAATATTCTTTTGTTTGGGTTAGTGTTAGGATGTTGCACGAGCAAAGCAAGGAAAAATTAGAGAAATATTACGAAGATGACAGATTAATCCAATGTTCATATTTTGAGGATTTAGAAGATAAACAAATTGGAGAAAATGAAGTTTTGTTTATTAATTGGCATAGCATAAACAAGAAAGACATTAATATTTATGTTAGAGAAAATGAACAAGACAACAATCTTAATGCAATTATTCAAAACACAAAAGAAGAAGGCAGAGAAATAATTTTGATAATTGACGAAAGTCACCATACAGCAAGTTCAGATAAATCTAAGGAGTTAATTGAAACAATAGGACCTAAAGTAACTATTGAAGTCTCTGCTACTCCTCATTTAAAAGATAATGTTTCAGAAATAGAGAAAGTTCATTTAGCTGATGTAAAAGCTGAAGAAATGATTAAATCAGAGATTTCCGTAAATCCAGAATTTTTAGATATTAAAATTGGAGATAAAAGTTCAGATGTTTTAGTTATAGAACAAGCATTAAAGAAAAGAGAAGAATTAGCAAAATTATATAAAAAAGAAAATTCAAATATTAATCCTTTAATTTTAATTCAATTGCCAGATAGCAAAGCTAATTTAGTTAATAAAAAAGATGAAGTTATCAAAATCTTAAAAGACAAATTCAAGATTACAGAAGAAAATGGAAAATTGGCTGTATGGTTATCTGAAGAGAAAACCGATAATCTTGCTAACATAGAAAAGCCAGATAACGAAGTAGAAGTTTTGGTTTTCAAACAAGCCATAGCTTTAGGATGGGATTGTCCAAGAGCATCAACTTTAGTTATATTTAGAGAATCTAAAAGTTTCACTTTTACAATTCAAACAATAGGCAGAATTATGAGAATGCCCGAATTAAAGTATTACAATTCAGAAGATTTAAACAAAGGATTTGTTTTTACAAATCTACCAAATATTGAAATAACAGAAGATTATGCAAAGGATTATGTTACAATTTATGAAGCTAAAAGAGATAATTCTGTATATAAGAGCGTAGCATTGTCTTCTATTTATCTAAAGAGGCAAAGAGAAAGAACTAGACTTTCTGGAGAGTTTGCTAAAATATTTATGAAAATAGCAGAAGAAACTAATTTAAAGAAGAAAATAGTTTTAGAGCCTTCTAAAGTTGTAAGCCCTATTATTGCTGATGGTAAGATTGTAAATATTGACAAAATAGGAGAAATAGAACATAAAGGACAGATTGAGGTAAAGCTTAATGAAGGAGAATTACAGCAGAGATTTGACAGGTTTATTTATGATAATTGTTCTCCTTATGCTCCTGGTGACTCAAGTGATAGAATGAAAACAGCAATTTATCAATTCTTCAACACAAAATATAAATTACCAAAGTTTGATCCAATAGTTCAAAGGATAGTTTTGGGAAAAGAGAATGTTCAAGCATTAGTAGATGTTATTAATCTTTCAAAAGAGCAATACAAAAAACAAGTTATTGGACAATTAAGTGAAGTGAGAGAAAGGACAGAAGAGCCAAGATGGGAAGTTCCTTTAATTGACTCGTATAAAAGCAACGCAAAACAAGAATCTCATCGAAAATCAATAATGAAGCCATTTTATACAAAGAAACCAAGTCAACCTGAAAAACTATTTATGGATTTATTAGACAATTCTGATAAAGTTGATTGGTGGTATAAAAATGGTGAAGGTGAAAAGAAGTATTTTGCAGTTTTGTATAAAGATGAGAATAACAAAGAATGGGCTTTTTATGTTGATTTTATTGTTAAGTTTAAAGATGGCCAAATTGGACTATTTGATACCAAAGGTGGAATGACGGCGAAAGACGCAGGACCAAGAGCAGGGGGTTTACAAAAATACATTAAAAAGAATAAAGATAAAAAACTCCGGGGTGGAATTGTTATAGAGTCTAATGGAAGCTGGAGAATTAACGATAAAGAGAAATATGAATATAATCCAAATGATTTATCAAGTTGGAATGTTCTGGAGATTTGAATAATATGGATAATATAAGGATACATCTTGATACTACCTCAAATATCATAGGAAATCCAGAAATAAAAAAGCAAATTGAAGATCAGCTTAGAAATCAATTTGAAAAAAATTTACCTGAGGTGACAAAAAGAATGAGCGAAATTCCAGCACTCCTTACCGCAGATGTTGGGTTTTATTCTAAACTTCTTGATGAAGCAAAAAATTGTTATCTCTCGGGATTATTTCATGCATCTGTGTCTATGATAGGAATTGCATCGGAAAGGTTTGCAATAGAGTTATCAGAAAAATTAAAATTCAAAATTAATGAAAAGGAAATCACTGAAGAAGAATTATTTGAGGGACCAATTCAAAAACAATGGAGAAGGTTAAACCTCTTAGAAAAATCTGGATTGTTAAAACCGGAATATGTAAAAAAGTTAAAAGATATAGACAATATTAGAAATAAATATATCCACCCAAGAGAAGAAGGGGATGCTAAAGAAGATTCATTAAAAACATTAAAATTATACATAGAAATTTTAAACTCTAGATTCTCGGATGAATTTACAATAGTAAATGGCAGAATTGTTAAGAGATGATTATTTTAAGCTAAACAATCTCTCAACCCTTTTAGTGTCTGTGCCTTTTCTTTCTTTTACAACACCAAGAGTTTTCATAGTTTCTAAAGCTTTCTCTATTGTTCTCCATTGAGATTTAGTTTTAAGAGAAAGCCGTCTAATTGACATCTCGCCTTCTTTTTCTAGTAATTTTTTCACCTCTGCGATTATATCAGTAATAGGTTTTCTCATCTATGCACATTAATGCAGATAATCTTATAAGGCACGTTTGCAT
>JAGVZY010000019.1 GCA_018302225.1 Candidatus Woesearchaeota archaeon | reverse complement strand
CAACTCAGAAAGTCGAACTTATAAGCAAGTTAATTGCCCATAATATTGACAGAATGCAATATTATTTTTTGTTCTTATCAAGAGGGTTGCACCAAAGCCTGAAGGGACAAAGTTTATATATTCTAATTAGTCTAGAATAGATAAAAAGAGGTTTTTATGGATGCTATAATTCAATTACAAGATGTTTGGAAAATATATAAGATGGGTGAGGTTGAAGTTCCAGCATTAAGAGGATTAAATATTGATGTTAAAAAAGGTGAGATGTTAATTATAGTTGGAAAATCTGGCTCTGGAAAATCCACTTCTTTGAATATGATTGGCTGTTTAGATTTACCAACAAGAGGAAAGATTTTACTTGATGGAAAAGATATTTCAAAAATGCATGAATCAGATTTAGCACAAATAAGAGGGAAAAAAATTGGATTTATATTCCAAGATTTTGATTTAATTCCTTCTTTAACTGCATTAGAAAATGTTATGTTACCTATGACCTTTCAAAATGTTCCTAAGAGTAAAGCAATGCAAAGGGCAGTTGAATTACTATATAAAATGGGTTTAGGGGATAGATTAGACCATAAACCAAGTGAAATGTCTGGTGGAGAACAACAAAGAGTTGCAATTGCGAGAGCTTTAGTTAATGATCCTGAGATTTTGTTGGCTGATGAACCTACAGGAAATTTAGACTCTAAAACAGGAACTACAGTTGTAGATGAATTAATAAATTTAAATAAAAAAATGAAAAAAACAATAATAATAGTTACACATGATTTATCATTAACAAAATATGGAGATAGAATAGTAAAATTAATTGATGGACATGTTGAAAAGGAGGTCAAAGGATGAAAATTAAAAATTTTGGTATCATAGTTTTATTTATGATTTTAATGTTAGTTAGTTTTTCTTTTGCAGAACAGTCAGTAATAAGTTCTACAAAAGAGCTAAAGATAATTTTAATTAAAGTAGATCCCTCGCCAATTGAAATTGGTGGAAATGCGAAATTATTATTTGAAGTTACAAATATTGATTCTGTTGTTTTAAATAATTTAGACTTTTCACTCTCAGCAGCTTATCCGTTTACTGTTAAATCTAGTAGTATAAATGTTAATGCCCTATCTCCAGGAGAAAAGAAAAATTTAGAGTTTGAATTAGAAGTAAATAATGAAGCTAAAGAAGGAGATAATTATGTAAGTTTACAATTCTATTCACCTAAAAAAGCGATGAATATAGCTGAGAAATTTTTAGTTACAATAAGTAGATCTCAAAATGTTGTTGAAGGCAAAATAAATGCCCAGGCAATAGATTTGGAGTTGAATACTATTTCACCTGGTGGAACAACTGAATTGGGGGTAGATGTTGAAAATAATGGAAAAGCTTCTATGAAAGATGTAAAAGTTAAATTAGATTTAACAGACTTACCTTTTGCACCGGTATTTACTACATCTGAAAGGCACATTAATGAAATTTTGCCTGGAAGTTCTAGTAAAGCCCTATTTAATTTAATAGTATTACCTGACGCAGAATCTAAAGCATATAAAATTCCTATAACTATTGAATATTATAATGATTACGGAGAAAATACAACTAAACGTGATGAAATTGGTTTATTAGTTGGTGCAGAACCTGAATATTTAACAACACTTGCAAGTACAAATATTTATCAATTTGGAAAAAAGGGAAAAATAAGTATTAGTATTTCTAACTCTGGAACTTCTGATATGAAATTCTTAGTTGCAGAATTACAAGAGAGTGATTGCTATAACATAATTTCTCAACCTAAGATTTATGTTGGAAATATTGATTCCGATGATTATGAAACTGTAGATTATGAAATTTATACGAAAAGATGCAAAATTGATGGAGAAATTCCATTAAAAATTGAATTAACCTATAAAGATGCTTATAATCGAGATAAGGTTGAAGAAAAAGAAGTTGGATTGAGAATTTTTAATAGTATTGAAAGATCAAATTATGGTCTTGGGGAAACAGAGGGAAAAATATTTACGTTTATATTTTATATTTTGTTAGTAATCTTAATCTACTTTACTTATAAAGAATGGAGAAAGGATAAGAATATAGTTAAAGCACTAAAGCAAGGATTTTTAGACCTTTGTGCAACAATTGTAAGGTTTATAAGATTATTTAGATGGAAGAATGTAAAGACTTGGCCAAAAAAGATTGAGAGTTTTATTAAAAGTGTAAGGTAAAAAGTATGATAAAAGATTACTTTTTGCTTGCATTTAGTAATAGTTTAAAGCACAGAAAGTTAAGATCTTGGCTAACCATACTGGGAATTGTAATTGGAATTGTAGCAATAGTGGTTTTAGTGTCTTTAGCACAAGGTTTAAATTCTGCAGTAAAAGAAGAATTCCAAAAAGTTGGTGCTAACAGAATTTTAATTACTGCAGGGGGTGCTAATTTTGGTCCTATGAGTTCTTCTGTTTCTTCTCAGATTTTAACTGAAGATGATTTGAAAGTTGTTAGAAAAGTAAATGGGGTTAAAACTGCTGTTGGCGTGCTTACTAAATCTGCAAAGATAAAATTTAAAGATAAAACAAGATATGTAACTATTTATGGAACTCCAACTGATTCTGAATCTAAAGATTATATCGATTCTGTGAGTTTTTTTGACATTGAATTTGGAAGGCAATTAAGAGATGGAGATAAATACAAGGTAATATTTGGTTATTCAGTGGCAAATGATTTTTATGAAGATATAATTAAAATAGGAGATAAAATTGAAATTGAAAGACAAGAATATAGGGTTGCAGGCATACAAAAGAAAGCAGGAACAGGAGTCCATGATATTATTGTTAGAATACCCTTAGATACTGCAAAAGAGTTATTCAATGAACCTGAAGAAGTTTCTACTATATTTGTTTTGAGTGATTCTAATTTGAAGCCTGCTGAAGTTGCATTGAGAATTGAAAAGGATTTAAGAGATTTTAGAAATGTTAAAGAAGGTGATGAGGATTTTTCAGTACAAACTGCAGAACAAACAATACAGGGGTTTAATATAATTTTAATTTTAGTTCAAGCGATTTTAATTGGAATTGCAAGTATTTCTATTATTGTTGGTGGTGTGGGGATAATGAATACTATGTATACCTCAGTATTAGAAAGAACAAGAGAAATTGGAATAATGAAAGCTGTTGGTGCAAAGAATAAAGATATATTAATTATTTTCTTAATGGAATCTGGGATAGTAGGATTAACTGGCGGATTGATTGGAGTAGTGATAGGAATAATATTTGCTAAGCTTGCTGAATATATTGCAATTGCAAATGGAATTAGTGTTTTTAAGGCTTATTTAAGATTTCCTTTAATATTTGGAGTTTTGTTTTTCTCATTAGTTATAGGTTCAATAGCGGGATTATTACCTGCAAAACAAGCTGCAAAATTAAGACCTGTGGAGGCACTAAAATATGATAAATGATTATTTTAATTTTGCATTTAATAATCTTAAAAGAAGAAAGCTAAGAGCATGGCTAACTGTGCTGGGAATTATAATTGGAATAAGCGCAGTTGTTTCTTTGATTTCTATAGGGCAGGGATTTCAAAAAGCAATCGATGATCAATTTCAAAGCATGGGTGTAGATAAAATAATAATTACTCCGGGTGGGACTTTTTATGGTTTGGGTGAATCAGTTACTGCACTTACAGATAAAGATTTGAATGCCATTAGAAAAGTTCGAGGTGTTAATGCTATAACTGAAACAATTTACAAACTTGGAAAAGTAAAATATGATAATGAAGTAAAATATACTTGGATAATGGGTATGCCTCAAGATGAGTATAAATCTATAATAGAATCTATACAAAATATGAAAGTTGTTGAAGGAAGAGATCTTGAAAAAACAGATACATATAAGGCAGTGATAGGGATAAGAATTTTTGAAGGCAATTTCTTTGATAAGGCAGTGAATATAAGAGATAAACTCGAAATTGAAGGTGTTGACTTTAAAGTTATAGGAAGATTAGCAACCTTTGGAAATCCTCAAGATGATACAAATATTTTGATTCCTTTGGAAACTGCAAGAGAAGTATTTAATGAGCCAACGGATATTGATATGATATTTGTTCAGGCAGAAAAGAATATTGATACTTCTAAAGTTGCAGAAAGTATTTCAAAAGAACTAAGAAGTTTAAGAAATGTTGAAAAAGGTGAAGAAGACTTTTCAATTCAAACTTATGAAGATCTTAAAAAGAGTTTCTCAACAATATTTTTAATAGTTCAAATTGTAGTAATTAGTATTGCAGGAATTTCTATTGTAGTTGGTGGAATTGGAATAATGAATACGATGTATACTTCTGTATTAGAAAGAACAAGAGAAATTGGAATAATGAAGGCAATAGGAGCAAAAAATGGTATAGTTGCAACCATATTTATGATAGAATCAGGATTATTAGGTTTAGTTGGTGGAGCAATTGGTGTAAGTATAGGTATTGGAATAAGTAAATTAGTTGAATTATTGGCTGCTCAACTTGGAACAAATGTACTAAAAGCAAGCCTTTCACCTTGGCTGATATTTGGAGCTTTAATGTTTTCATTTGTGGTGGGTATGACTGCAGGCACACTGCCGGCAATGCAAGCTTCTAAACTAAAGCCTGCAGAGGCATTAAGATATGAGTAGAAAGCAATGAAGAATGTTGCTTTCTAATTAATAAATAACATTTATTAAAGTAGTAAAAAATGTTTAAATATAATTAAATAAATAAAATAGAAAATGAAGATTAAAAGAACTGAAAGATTTGTGAGAATATGGTTAGTTATATTTTTAGTTGTAATTACCTTCTTTTCAGTTTATTCTATTGCTACTAGTCGGCAAAGAGGTCTTGATTTAATTTCAAAACCTGAGACTGAAAATGAAGCTATCGATTTTTTTTATTTTACATTTTCTTTAGTAATTGTTCATGGAATTTTAAGTTTTATTTTAACTTTAATAATCGTATTTGTTGGAAATGCCTACCTTGAGGTTAAAAGAAACTCTTTAACTGATGCTTTGACAAATTTATATAATAAAAGATATTTTTATAGAATTCTATATATAGAAATTAAAAGAGCAAAAAGATTTATGCATCCTCTTTCATTACTCGTTATAGATTTAGACAATTTTAAAAAGTATAATGATAAATTTGGACATCATGCAGGAGACAAATTATTAAGAAATATTGCAAATGTACTAAAATCGAGTATAAGAAGTATAGACACTGTTGCGAGATTTGGTGGAGAGGAATTTACTATTTTACTTCCTGAAGCTTCACACTCAGAAGCAGTACGTGTTGCAGAGAGAATAAGAAAGAATATACAACATTCTAAATCTGGGGAAATAGACGTTACTGCAAGTATAGGTTTAGCAACTTACGATGGTAAATCTGAAATAACTGAGAAAGTTTTATTTAAAGAAGCTGATGAATTGTTATATCAAGCAAAGAAAGCGGGAAAAAATGTTGTTAAAAAAAGAATTTTAAACTAATTTTTTGCTATTACAATCCAATCCCATAATTCTGGAAATTTCTTAAAATTGCCGAAACCTGCGTCCTTAATCTCTTTCCAAGGATATACAACTTTTTGAATTTTAATATTTTTGAAACCTGCTTTTTTTAATCTTAAGATTAATTCAAATTCATAAAGGGCTTTTTGCTTTCCATTTAAATCATAAGTTCCAAATAAATAATCAAATTTTTTTGAATCAGTTAAATAAATGGTACTTTGCTTTGCTTTTGATTCTGAGTTAAATCTTAGTTCACTTTGAAATGTTAGAAAACCATAATATAAAAAAGATTCCATAGAAGGAAAAATTCCTATAAATTTTCCTTGTTTTTTTAAAATCTTAAAAACTTCTCTAAAACTTTTATCTATCTCCTTTGAAGAGGGCATAATTATTGAGTTTATTGCAACTGCAAGATTAAATTTATTATAAAAATCTTTTAAATTTCTTATATCTCCTTTTACAAAAGTGATATTAGGTTTTGAGTATTTTTTGGCATGATTTAACATTCCTTCAGAATAATCTAAAGCTGTAACTGTTTTAAATTTCTTTGAAAGAATTGGGAGCAATCTTCCTAAACCAGTTCCTAAATCTATTGCATAGTCTGTGAATTTTAATTGAGCTATTTCTTTGTAAAGAGGATTTTTTACACCTTTTGATAGTGGGCTAATTATTTCTGGGTAATAATTTTTTGAAATTCTATCCCAATCTTTTTGTTGCATTTTTATTTAAAGAAGAAAATTAAATATCTTCATAAATTTCTCTTCTGTGTCCCACCTTTATAATTTCTAATAATTGTTTATCCTCTTGCAAATCAATTAAAACTCTATAATCTCCAACACGTAAACTCCAAATATTAATAGATTCTAATTTTTTCATAAAACTTTGAGGGGTATCTTTAATAAGAATAACTTTTTTTAAAATTCTTTCAGAAATATCTTTGGGTAACTTTTTTAATTGTTTAATTGCTTTAGGTTTTACTTCAATTTTATAAGTCAATCTTAACACCTAATTCTTTAATGGCATGACTTAATGAAACTCCTTTTTCTTTTCTAGCTTCGATTATATCTTCTTTAGTTTGTTTTGTTAAATGAAGCTCATTTAATTCCTTATATTTCATTAATTTAATTATCACTTCGTTATAGCTTTCTCTATTATATTCTTTAAAGTTCTTTAATTTATCCAAGGTTTCTTTTTGAACTTGTATAGTGGTTTGCATGTTTACTCATTATATATTAATTATATTCTTCTTATATACATCTTATATATAAAACTTTCTACAGTTTATCAGTTCTTAGAACTTCTAAGTTTAATGATTCTGCAATTTTAATTATTTCTTGCTTATTTGAAGTACCTTTCCAATCAATAATAACTCCTTTTATTGGTTCTAAGGTATTTTTTATTACTTGTTGAATCATTTTTTCTGTTAAAGAATTTAATTGATATTTTGGGCAGATATGCGAAAGTGCTAAATCTGAGTTTATTAAAATTTTGTTAAAATTATAACAATAATGTTGTCCACCTATGCCTAAATAAGTTTTGTAAGATTTTGTTTTTTGTTTTAATGTTTCTACAATTGTTCTTGCAATTATATCTCCTAATTCAGGTTTAATCCAATCATCTTTTGTTGAACCTATTTCTATAAAAATTGAAGGTTTGTTTAAATAAGGGCCATGATGTGTACATTCTAAAGTTGCAGGATAATCCCTATTTGCATTTTTATTTAAATTAATAAATAATTCTTTTTCAAATGATGCATTTGCTATGCCTAACATTTTTTCTTTACCACCAATATCTGCTTTGTTCCAATTACCTGGAAAATGACAAGTTAAACATTTCTTTTGAGAGGCACTTTCATGTTTAGTTGGAAGTATGAAGAAATCATAATTTAATTTGTTTATTTTATCTGCAAAAACTGTTCTTTCTTTAATTTTAAGCAAATCTGCATTTAATTTATAGTTTTTTAGAGAATTGTATATATTAATAGATGCTGGATCTGCTTCTGAGCATATAATTGCAATTTTCATAAGGAGAAACATATTTATATTACTTAAATAACTTTTGTTATATGTTAATAGATTTAAAGATTTTAAACTTTCTTATTGTGTTTTTAGGGGTTTTATTAGGGGGTTATTTAACTTATATTGCTAAAGAAGAAATTGAATATTCTAAGAAATATTTGAAAGTAACTTTGTTGGTTCTTGGTTTTTTAGGTACAATTGTTGGAATATTTTTATTTAAAGGTTTTTTGATTTGGTTTTTAATAGGAGTTTTAATTGCATTTTTATATAGAAATATATTTTTTTATATAGGAATTTTACTGTTTTTGAGTTTAGGTTCTAAAAACTCATTTTTAATTTATTCTATAATATTTATTATATTGGGATTAATATATGGTTTAGTTGTTTCTTACGAAATGAATGAAAAGAAATTAAGTAAAATTACCTTAAATTTGATTCAGAAAAGTTTTGTTTTGTTTATACCCTTATTTTTAGGATTGTTTAGTGTTGATATGTCTGCTTGTGTGGGTTTAGGTTCTGGTGGTTTGTTAATGAGTTTAATTTTGATGATGTTTAAGGTAAAATTTAGATAAACTTTAAAAACCCTTTATAATAATTCTTAACTTATGGGCTCGTAGCTCAGCTTGGTAGAGCATCTGACTCTTAATCAGGTGGTCGGGGGTCCAAATCCCCTCGAGCCCGTTTATTTATTCAACATATAAATGGATATAAAGCAACCTTTGTCCAAGATATTCTAATGATTTTTCTTTAGATTGTTTTTTTAGTTCTTGACACCCCAAATAAATTTTTGTTAGACTTTTATCTCGAATATTATCAATAACTCCCTCTAAGTCATATAAATCATTTATTGGCTCTAAATTAGAGAATTTGTCATCTCTGCTAAAGAGTCTTTCTTTAAGTTTAATGTGGTCTAACTTAACTTTTCCTTCTATACAAAGATGTTTTAATCTAGATTCTAAAAGCTTATTGAAATGATAATACTTTGCTTGTAAATCTATTAATTCAGAAAGAGAAAGAATCATTTTTGTTGGTAAGTCATTATTTAAATTCATTGCAGAAATCAAAATTAGTTACTTACTTTTATAGTTTTTGTTTTTTAAGAGTTTTATTTTTCTTTTTTAATTTACCTAATCTCAATCTTTCTACTAATGCTTCTTTTGTTTGGGTCTCTTTTTCATCAATTATCAAAGCACGTTTTAGATAGGGTAAAAGATGCTTGTCAAAATCTCCAGGAGTATAACCTTTTTTTAACAAATCTTCTTCTATTTGAGGCAGAGTGTAGCCTTTTTCAAAATCTCTTTTTATGCAAATAGGAATTAAGCCTATACTTTTTTTAGTGTGCTTTGGAGGTTTAGGTATGTCTAATTTTTGAAGTTTTTTTAAATTTTGATAATCTCTTAGACCCCGATATCTTTTTTTGTTTTTAATAGATTTACGAATTTCAGGCAAAATTATTAAAATAAAGATTAAGATTAACCCAATTATAAGTAAGATACTAAAAATATAAGCTAATAAATTATTCACTAAATTCACCTCTCATTGAAATTAATCAAAATAATTTAAATACTTTTGTATATTAAATGAATTTTGGGGCTGTAGTGTAGTCTGGTTATCACTCTACCTTGGGGTGGTAGCAACCGGGGTTCAAATCCTCGCAGCCCCCTCTTTCTCAGCAGGTTTAATATGAAACTTAAATCTTGGAAAGATAATATAGGCTGCAATTAATGCACCAATAAAATTAAATAATAAGTCTAATGCATTATTCATATAATCTCCGACTGTAGCTTGGGCTTTTAAAAAAATTACAGCCAATAATTCCATAATTTCATTCAAGGTGCCTACACCTAATGTTGCTAAAACGATTATTATTACAAATAAAGAAGTATTAATGTTTTTTACCTTATATCTTAAAATTTCATAAATAATAAAAGTTGCAAAAAATGCTCCCAGTGCATGAACAAACTGATCATACCTTAGAATGTCTGAAAAGATGTAAATATCATATAATCTTATTTCATTGATATGTAAATTTCCTCCCATCAAACCTAAAAAACCCCACAAAGATAAGCCATATGTAATACCTAATGTTAAACCTAATTTTTTATGATATTTTATTATTGATAAGGCTAAAGCTAAAAAAACCATGAGATAATATGAAAATTCAAGATTTCTTTTTACAAAGGTATAGATTGCAAAGGCAAGAAGATAGAATAGAGTTATGATTGATAAAAGGAGCATAGCTCTTTCTTCTTTAGTATATTTTGGCATAGTAATAAAATTAAGTATAATCTTTAAAAAACTTTATCTTATTGAATTAAATTCATAAAGAAATTTACTGAATCTAATTTATATAAAACAAATAGAACAATTAATAAAAGTATTAAAATTAAAGCCATTAGTGCAATATTACCTGCAAAATTAATTTTTTGCCATCTAACCTGCTCTTTCATTAACTTTTGACTGTAACCCATTTTGTAAGTTCCAGTTTCGTCTTTCCACACCAACTCTTTGTCCATAATTTAGAATTTGAGTTAAAGGTTTAAATATTTTTCTAGTTTGAAAAATCTAAGTTAGGTTTAAATAGAAGTTAGAAGGGATTTGACTGAATAGCCTTTAAAGTGAAGATTGGTAAATAAGGGGTTTTTAAAGAGAAATTTTGAATTATTCAAATTCTCTAAAGAAAATTATTTAAAGGAAACAGATGCTTTTTATATTTAGGCTCCCGTAGTGTAGTCCGGTCAATCATTCGGCCCTCTCGCAAACTTAAATAAGATTAGAAAGTTTAGAGTAAGGCCGAGACCCGAGTTCAAATCTCGG
>JAGVZY010000018.1 GCA_018302225.1 Candidatus Woesearchaeota archaeon | reverse complement strand
ATAATTTAAATGCAAATAAAAAATAAACAAATAAAAGAAAAAATGGATTTATTTAACGTTTCTTTTTTAAAGGCATTAGACGGTAAAGGTAATGGTTTTGTAAAAGATATTTATAATATAATCCAAGCTGCAGATGATCTAAAAAAAGATAGTAAAACTGCTTATACTAGGAGTTTAATCACAAAAGAAGAATATGATTCTATTAATTCTTATATTAATATCTGGATTGCTAATCTGATAAATCAACTTTCAGAAGTATTGAAAAGTCTTAAAACCGCAGTAAAGTAAAGATATTATTTATTTTTTAATTGATTATAAATATTAAATTTGTATAAGATAATCCAAGGTGTAAAAAATAATGAAATTGCTATTGAGACTAACGAGCTTATAATAGGTATAAAAGATAAAATCATAAAAAATATAGTTAAGGCTACTGAAGTTAGAATTAAAACTAAAGCGGCGTTTATCGATTCTTTTTTGTTTAAACAAAAGATTTTAAAAGTTGATTTTATTATATCTTTAGTTTTATAGATCAAAACAGGTTCTAAGAAAAACCAGTGGAATAAATAAAGGAAAAATATAACTATTAAAATTAAAACCATTAAGAAAATTAAAAGATATTTAATCCAGTGGGGTATAAAAGTTAATAAATAAATTAATAAAACACCTATTCCAAAAATTACAAGAGCACCGAAGGCTAGCAAAATTGTTGCACCTAGATATTTAAGGAATAATTTCTTTGCATAAGCAAAACCTTCTGAAAGTGTTGCTTTTAGACCGATTGAGACTTTTGAAACCATTCCAAATAGAGCAACTTGGAAAAAGATTGAAACTAAAACTGCAACTAAAATAAATGGAATTAAAAGGACTAAATATATTTTATTACCTATTAAGGTTGATATAAGAACTATTCCTCCTATAAAAAGCAACAACACAAAGGATATTGCACCCGCAATTAAAGAAGGGACTATTAACATTAAGTTTTGGAATAATTGCTCTAAAGAATTCTTAAGTGTTGCAAAATATTCTATTTTTGAATCTAATTTTTTCAAGGTTTATCTTCTCCTTTTCTTTTTTACTTTTCCACCCAAATCTAGTTTCTTTAATAGTTCTTTATAACGATTTCTAATTGTAACTTCTGTAACACCAGCAACATCTGCTACTTCTCTTTGTGTTCTTTTTTCATTATTAATTAAAGCAGCGACATATAATGAAGCGGCTGCAATTCCTGTAGGTCCACGACCAGAAGTTAATTCTGAGTTTTGGGCTTTTTCTAGAATTTCTACAGCTTTTGTTTGAGTATCTGCATTTAATTTTAAAGATGTTGCGAATCTTGCTATATATTCAACAGGATTAGAAGGTAAAATTCTAATTCCTAATTCTCTTGTTACAAATCTATAAGTTCTTCCAATTTCTTTTTTATCTATACCAGATGCTTCTGATAATTCATCTAATGTTCTTGGAACTTCATGTATTCTACATGCAGCATATAATGCTCCTGCTACAACACTTTCCATACTTCTTCCTCTTACTAATCCTTTTACAACTGCATTCTTATAGATAGTTGCAGATTCTTCTTCAACTACTTTTGGAAGTTTTAAATAATTAGAAACACGTTTTAGTTCTGCTAAAGCAATTTTAAGATTTCTTTCAATAGCAGTACTAACTCTTGAGTGCCATTGTCTTAATCTTGTGAATTTATGTCTTGATTTACTGTCTAATAAATTAATGTCAGATCTTTGACCTACATCAGTACCTAAACCACTATCATATTTAGTTGCTGTTAGGGGTGCACCAGAACGTCTTCTTGAAGCAGATTGTTCATGATCAAACCCACGCCATTCTTGGCTAAAATCAATCATTCTTTCTTCAATAACTAAACCACAGTCCTTACAGATGACTTCACCTTTATCTTTATTGAACATTAAATTAATACTACCACATTCAGGACATTTTTTAATAAAAGTAGTCATTTAACTCTCCTTTGAAAATTTTGCAAAAAGGCAACATTTATAAGAAACAAGCAAATTTGATTTATAAAGGTTTCGAAAATGGGTATTTTTGGCTTAAAAGGCTTTAATCTAATAGAATAGCGTTTATTGTACCTTCTTGACCCGGTCTGCTAGTTATTCTTGCTTTACCCTTATCTGTTTCTATAACTGCTCCCTTAGTCATAATATTTCGTCTAATAAAGTTTCTATTGGCAGCATTATCGACTACTGTAAGAATTTTTGCTTTGTGGTACTTTTTGTCTTTCTTAGAATAAACATTTGCTATGTTTGAGCTAAATAGAATTGTTTTTTGATGGCCGGCTTTTGTTCTTAGATTTTTTTTCTTTAGTTCAGATAATTTTGTAAATGTAGGTAATCTTCCTAGTTCGTAGATTTTTTTAGTTCTACAAGTAATATATCTTCCACCTGAAACTTTTTTCTTTGAACGTGTTTGTGTTATAGCCATGGTTTTAAAAAAAAGTATCCTATTTATATAACTTTCTGAATTTAGTTTTATTTATATAGAAAGGTTTAAATAGTATCTTTTTCTTTGAAAAATCATATTATAGGGGGTTTTAACCATGGATCCATCAAGACCATTAGATGCGTTGAATTTAAACAGAAACAAAAAAGTTTTAGTAGAAACAAAGAATAATAAACAATTTATCGGAGCATTAAAAGCTTTTGATATACATATTAACACAGTTTTAGATGATGCTGAAGAATATATCGACGGTCAACTTAAAAGAAAGTTAGGAACTGTTTTTATAAGAGGAGATACAATAGTTATGATTTCACCTGCTACTTAAGGCAGGTTTTTTCTAGGAGAAAAGTATGACAAAAGGAACACCTTCAATGGGTAGGAAGTCAGGAAAGAAGAATTTTATAATTTGTAGAAGATGTGGAAGAAGAACCTATCATGCAAGTAAGAAAAAGTGTAGCTCATGTGGTTTTGGAAAATCTGCAAAGCAAAGAACCTATTCGTGGAAGAAAAAAGGCAAATAAGTTTATTTAAAATTACATAAATTAGTTTAGGTGAGAGTGTGGAAAAGGTTTATGAAGAATTTTTTAATAAAAATAGAACTCTTTATTCTTTAGATGGAGAGCTAGATCCAAAGTTATACTCTGGTTTAATTGAAAGATTTTCTTCTGAGATTAAAAATATTAATTGGAATATTATTTGTGATCCATATGTTGCGGTAGAAGATGAAATATTTAGAAAATATCATAAGATTCGTAGTAATGAACTTGCTTATTGGTGGTTTGCTGAAAAAAGTGAAGATTTTTGGAAGGCGCATCCTTTATTTGATTTAGCTCACAATAATAACAAAATTAAAATTATGGTCTCTAAACAAAGAATTGAACCTCACTTTTTAATGGGCAGCGAGTCTAATGCCCTTTTAGTTGAAGAGCCACATTTAGAATTAGAAGAAGTTATTTCTAAAAAATATTTAAATAATCAAGAAAGTTATGATAATTATTTACAGATTTGGAAGAATAAGTTAAAAAACTGTTATGATTGGCAAGAAAAAAGTAAAAGAGTATTTTTTAAACCAAGAACTATTTTTGAACAAGAAAATAAAGTTTTAGAAGAACTAAATCAAGAAGATAAAGTAACTATTTTAGATTAAGATTTGGGAGGATATATCAAAATTGAGTAAAGAAGATGGAATTATTTTTGGACAAAAAGAATTTGATTTGGCTTGGCAGGAGTTTTTTAAAGATAGACCAAAGCCAGAAAATGAACAAGAAGAGAAAATTCAAATGGAAGAGTTTGCTTACTGGTATAATTATGTAAGAAAACAAAGTGATACCAATAAGACCCCTGCGGATATGTATGAAGAAATTTATGGAGAAAAACCTCCTAAAGAGGTAATTAAAGCAAGTAGAATGATAAATTTTGGTTGGGATGATGATTATGATGAAGAACTTATTGGTTTAATTGAAGAATTAAAAAATTATGACTATCAAAAAGAAGATAATCTAAATTATAATATAATTAGAAAAAAATTAGAACCAACAATTAATAAAATTATTAAGAAAGGGGAAAATTCTTTAAATTATATTCATGAACTTTTAGAAAATGAAGAAACTTGGAGTTGCTTATTTTCTTTGGAAATTCTAAGTAAAATAAAAAATAAAAAATCAATTCCATATCTTATAAAATTTATAGAAAAAAATGAAAATGGGGATTGCTTTGAAAATTGTGAGATTGCTTTAGAAGCATTAGTTAATATAGGTAATTCTGCAGTAGAAGAGATTATTTGTTCCTTAGAAACTGGACTTAAAAATAAAATTTATCATAGTTATTTATTTGAAACTTTATCAAAAATTAATAATCCAAAAGGGAAAGAATTTAGATTGGGATTATTGAATGATTATCTCAATAACCCCCAAAAATATCAAGGTTGGTTTGATTTAACGATGTTTATTTGTAATTTTAATGATGATGAAAAGGAGGTTCTTCCTTTTTTAAAAGAACTTAAAAAAATGAATTTAAGTAAAGAAGAAAACCTTGAGCTTGATAGCGCTATTGAAATGATGGAATGTCCTGAATTATACGAGAAAAAAATTAATCTAGAATTAAAAGAAATTGAACCTTTAATTAAAAAAATATTTGGCGGTGTTGTAAAGAAGGGGCTTTGCCCCTGTGGTTCTGGAAAAAAGTACGAAAAATGTTGTTTGAAAAAGGAAAGAGAAATATAGTGAAACTTGCAACAAAATTAAACTCTTTTTTAAACAAAACCTTTTTAAAATAAGCTAGATATTCTTATATTATATGCGGGGGTGCCGGAGTGGTCAAACGGGCTAGCCTTAGGAGCTAGTGGCTCAGTGCCTACGCAGGTTCAAATCCTGTCTCCCGCATTTTAATTTAGAACTAATTAACTTATATTAATCCTTGAACTAAGAGGTCTGCTTTAATCTGATTTTGAGAATAATCTGAATTTTTTTCTAATAATTTAAATATTTCCCACATAAATATTATATTAGGAACATAAGTATCTGCTGTCGATGAAGGGATTTTTGATTTATATATTGAAAAATCCTTGCTTACTTTAGATTTTATAGCTCTTTGAACGCATTTTACACCACAATTATATGCAGCCACTGCAGAAATTTCATCTTTAAGAGAGTCGTAGTTTGAAAATAAATATTTTGTACCCATTTCTATATTTATTTGTGGGTCTTTAGCATGTCTAAAATCTAAGTTCGTTAACATAGTCCAAGTACTGGGAATTATTTGCATTACTCCAGTATCTTGATCTGAATTTACTATTTGTGTGTTTGCTTCTGATTCCTGTGCAATTATAGCTTTAATAAGATTTTTATCAATTTTACTCCCAGCTATATAGTATTTATTATAAGCTTCGTCTATAAAATTATTATATCCTAAATCTTCTATTTTTTTATTAGTACGTATAGCTTTTTTAATTAAGTTCGCTTTTTTATTTGAATCTAAATTGCTTATGATTTGATTAACCTTTGAAGGTTTATTTTCTATTTCTTCTAAAACCACATTTCTAGTATTTGAAGTAGTTACTTCTTTAGAAGTAAATTTATTTTTGTCAATTAAAGAATTTTTGTTTAATAATTCTTCAGCTATAAAACTTTTACAAAATAAATTTATATAAGGTTCGTCAACTTTTTGTGGGTTTATATTATTTGTTTGATTATCTAATTCTTTTTCAATTTCATTTGATGTTGCAGAAGGGTTTTTTTCTAATATTTGAAAGATTTTTTGAGCAAGTTTAACTTTAAAAACATAATCTTGATTGGATTGTAAAATATTAAGTTTATACGTTAATAACTTTTCATTTGCAGATCTTTCATAATCTTTTGAATCTAAAATGTTTTTAAGACAATTATATTCTTTGCAGTTAAAAGAGGCTAAAGTTAAATCAATATTATTAAAAAAGTAATAATTAAAAAGAAAATATTTTATTCCTGCACGAATATTCAAAGCGGGATTAAATCCATCTGGATTGATACTTTTATCTCCCTGAGAATAAGACCACTGATTTTGACTAAGCTGCATTAAACCAAATTTGTAGTCTTTTCGTATTGAACGGTACCCATTGGATTCTATTGCAATTATAGCTTTAATGAGGTTATAATCTAAATGGATATTTTGTAGTTTATAATCGCTCTTAGCCATGTCTAATTCGGTCTTTATTATGTTTGCATAAAAATAGGGGTAGGAATTAATTATTTGTTTATTTGTGAATAAGACTTGATTTATTATCTCTTTTTTTTCTTCAGAAGATAAACTTTTTATATTTTCATAAAATAAATCTATAGATTCATAGCGGGGATATTCACTCCATCTATAATTTTTTAATGTAGAATCCGAGCAATCATAGTCCAAACTTATGTAGGTTCCTTTTTTTCTTAAATTAATACATATAGAATCATAATCTTTAGAATTAATAAAACTTTTTATCCCATTAGCATTTTCTTTTTTTTCGAGCTGACCAGTTACTAACTGGGGGGGTTTATTATTGTTTTTGGTGTCTTTTAAATAAATAATATAATCTATTGGTAAGGTTGATGAACTAATAGTATAATAAATAGTATTAAAATTGTTATATTTGTCATAATTATTTTTTTCAAGATAGATTCTATAAGTTGGTGATTCCTCATAAAGTGGTGATTTATGCTCCTCCTCCATTTCAGATTTATATAATTCAATGATTTTTGGAAT
>JAGVZY010000017.1 GCA_018302225.1 Candidatus Woesearchaeota archaeon | reverse complement strand
TTGAATTTACTAAATAAGGTTCTATAAATATCTGTAACAAATAATAAGTAGAGTATAATGTAACAGGGAGTAAAACAAATAATAAATAAGAAGATAATAAAGCTACTATAAAAGCTAATGAATATCTTAAAAAGATAGATTTCATATTTTAGAGAATAAAATTTAAATTTATAAAATTAGAGGTTAAACAGCAATTGCTTCATAAACAATAGTAATCGATTTCGCTCCAGGAGTTGAATCTTTAGGGTAAAATAATTCAATAAATGTTTTTATCTGATTTGAAGAATCTGAAAAACCTAAGCTATTGCAAACTCCTTGAGTTGAGTTACTATTATAGGATGCAAGAGTTCCATAAGAATTTAGGCCAGTACATGAACTAACTTCATTATCTTGAGAGATGATTGAAATTTTTGCTAAATCAGTAAGAGTACATCCTTGTGAAGTTCCACAAAATGCTTCTTCAGCATCTGTTAATATAACATAAGAAGAGACATTAACATTGACAGTTCCATTATTAGTTATATTGTGGGTATCATCTAATGATGGAAATTCTGTTGTATTGAACCAGCAATTATTTGTAGTATTTGAATTTAATAATCCATAATCACTCGTACAACTTGGATCATAATGGCCAGAACCGAATGCAATAGTACTATCATCTAATGTTATACCAACGACAGAAGGTGCTCCTTCAACACTAACATTTTGAATAGATACTTGGTGGTAATTAGAATTTAGAGTTAAATTAAATAAAGGTAAATTTCCATTCATATCAGTAGTTAGATTATAGACTAATGATAAATTTTCATAGATATAATTTGTTGCGTTTGTAGACAAGCCAGAAACATTGTATTCAGCAAACATACTAATATTTGTACATTGATCTGTCCAGTTTACTGAAGATTTAGAGATTGTTTCATTAATAATTTTAGTTACATTAATACTGCTAATAATTGAATAATTAGTTTTTACTTGAACATTTGAAGCACTAGTAATAACTGAGCCGTTATCAAAAGATCTACATCTAACACTAGCTAAATGCTCGCAAAGGAATATTGAACCAATAGAACCATATCTTGTTGCAGTAGCAGACCTGCCACCAGAGACATTAATATAACCTGTAAATTGGTTGTCATCGGAATAGATTGCAACTCGACCTCCTGAACCTCCACCTTCATTAGCATTAGAAGCTCTACCACCTTGCAAAGAAATTGTACCATTTCCTACAATTGTATCAGTAATTATATATACACTACCACCAGAACCACCACCATCAATTGATAATGAACCATTAGCAGAAATATTTCCATTCAAGAATAAAGTGTCACTAACATTCAAATAAATTAAACCTCCAGCAAGACCATTAGCACTACTTGCTACTTTACCACCGCTTCCAAGATCTAAAGGTGCAGTTAAAGAACCATATGGAGAAGAAGAAGCTGACCCACAACCACCTTGACCGCCATAACTACCACCACAATTACTCACACTTGATGCACCAGGGCCATAATTTCCTGCAAATCCAACATAATCCGCCGAGATTGTACTGCCTTCATAAAGATATAAATTTAATGCTGAAAGATTGATAAAATAAACTTTATTATTAAAATTCTTCATATGCTCTAATGTTCCATTAGAATAAATCATAAAGCTTACTAAAGGATTGAGAGTATAATTTGTTGAGACAAAAAACTTTCCGGACAAATAAAAGAAAACAATTTCTGGCATGTTAAAAGTTGTATTTTGCCATAAATATGAATCTGCAGGCAAAGTAAAACGAGAGTTATTGAAAGTAAATGATCCATCTTCAAGGACAACTTTTGCCATATCAGTAATGTTTAGAGAATGAATAAATTGTTTATCAATAAAACTGGAATTAATTCTAGTTCTTGCATACAAGCTAACAGTTTTATTTCCATTACTTACTAATAAAGTTGAATGATTGACAAGGGTATTCATATAATAAATTGTGCCTGCTGAACCAGCCCTAAGAGCATCAGTTCCAATCCCTCCAATTGCTTGTATGTCGCCAGAATATTGGTTTGTTTCATAATAAATTGCAATCCTTCCGCCAGAACCACCACCATCAGCAGTAGGAGTTCCACCATTAGACATAATTAAACCAGTACCATTAAAAGTTTGGGCTCTAATGTAAATACTTCCGCCAGAACCACCACCATCAGTAGATTTAGAACCATTAACAGAAATAATTCCATTGTTAATAAAAGTCTCAGAAACATTTAGGTATAAAGCTCCACCACCCATTCCTATCTTGGGATTAATTCCTTTACCACCACTCCCAATATCTAGTGGCTCAGTAACTGAACCATATGGACCAACGATTGGTAATGACACACAACCACCCTCACCACCATAACTACCACCACAGTAACTTGTACTTTGAGTACCAGGGCCATAATTTCCTTCATAGCCTGTTCCATATAATTGGATTTCGGCTCCATTAGATACAATAAAATTCTTTGCTGAAAGATTGATAAAATTATATTTAGATTTATTATTACTAAAATGAGATAAATTACCACCAGAATATAAAGTAAAATTCATAGTCTTATTAAAATAATATTCATTTGCTAAAAAAAGATTTCCAGCAACTTCAAAAGTTTCTATAGATGGAAAAAATAATGTATTATTCTGAAGAAGTCCAGAAGAACTAGAGATATGAAGATTAGTATTATTAAAAGTAAAACTAGAATTTTCCAGGTATAATATTGCCATCTCTGTAATATTTAATGAATCAACAAAGCCTTTTGTCAAAAAGGAAGAGTTTAGTGCAGTAAATGAAATTTGGCTTGTAGTAATATTCTTATTTGAGATGTATAATGTTGAATGATTGTTTATTATATCTTTTAAATAAATCGTTCCAGCACCACCAGTTTTAGTAGCTGTTGCTGAAGTTCCACCTGTAGCATTAATGTGACCAGTGAAATAATTATTCTGATAATAAATAGCAATTCTACCACCACCACCACCACCATCAGTCTGATTACATTTACCACCAGTAGATAATATTGATCCAGAACCATTTATATTCTTTGTAATAATATAAATACTTCCGCCAGAACCACCACCATCAAGAGAACTTGAACCATTAGCAGAGATAGTTCCTGAAATAACCAAATTATTTGAAACATTCAAGAATAAAGCTCCACCACCTCGACCACTAGTTTTAACTAAATTATTACCACCACTCCCTAGACTTAGAGGTTCAGTAACTGAACCATATGCTAATATTGAAACTAATGTGGTACCACTACCTCCTTCACCACCATAACTACCTCCCCAATAAGCAGTAGAGGGAGAACCTGGTCCATTATTTCCAGAATAACCAAAACCATCTGCAATAATTTTACCCTGAACAAAAATCTCATTTGCAGTAATATTTATAGTTGTATTCCCTGCACCAGTAGAATTTATGTAAAGGTCAGAACTGACTGTAATAACATTACATTCATAACTAGAATCACTCCAAACAGTGCTTGAAGAAATAGTAACGTTTCCAGAACTATCCGGACAATTTGGATAATCTGAGAGTGTTGCATAATCATCAGATAATGATGCAGATTCTTGTAGAACTGTGGATTCTATACTTCCATTAGGATCATAAATTGTGTAACCAGTAAATGTTCCATAAGAAAAAAGAATAATTCCAAATAATGCAATAAAGAAAATCCAAGCACTAATCTTTGATAAATCTATTGAGCCTAATTGTTTTAATTCATTTTTATAGGATTTTATATAATCATCATAATAATTATTCCATTGTTTTAAAGAACGATTTTTGAAAATTTCTTTTTTATTCTTTTCATAATCTTTGGTTGAAATTTTTTTATCTAAATATAGAATATCTAATTGTTTAGAATATTCATTAATATAAATTTTTAATTGTTGAGTATAAGAGATAGCATCAGCTAATTGTTTTTTCCTCATTTCAGTTTTATTTTTGTTAATTTTCATTTTCGGTGATATGATGTCCAAATTGTTCGTTCATTTTTTTTAAGTAATATTCCAATATCATGATATGAGAGAGATTTTTGTTCACGAAGATATTTTACAATAGTTTTCATTGGAGGGATTTTATTAGAAAAAATATCTAATGGAATTTGTAAATCATTACTAAAAATTTTAAATTTATGGGGCAATTTATTTTTTGCAGTTGAGTATGTATGCCAAAGGTTTTTTTCATTTCGTTTTAAAAGTTTAGAAATCTCATGAAAAGTAAGATTTTTTTCTTCTTTTAGATATTTGACAATCGATTCTAATGGAGTTAGTTTATGTGAAAATATTGAGATAGGGATAAATGGTTTGTTTAAATCATTAATAATCTGTTGTAAATAATCTTTTAATTGATTTTCATTAAGATTAAATCTAGCTTGCAAAGTAGTAAGTATTTCATTTGAATAATTCCCTCCAGACATTATACGTCTAATGTAGGTTTTATTTATAAATATTTGCTATTTTTACCTATTTTAAATGGTATAATTACGTATTTTGTAGGTAGTTTATACTTACAATAGGTGTTATTCAAAAGAAGACTGTAAAGAATCATCATCAGATTCAGTAACAGATTTTAACCTTCTTTCTTTTGGAACCATATTTCTTAGAACATTATTCCTAAGATTTCCACAACCGAGAATATCATTTTCTTGCTGAACAATCACATAACCTGAATTTCCATCTATATTAATATCATCTCCCTTCATCCAATTTTCAGATTGAGACTTTGTTAACTGGACAATATTCTTTTTAGCTTTAATTAATTGAGAACCTTCTATAGAAAGTCTAAGACCATCACGCTCTTTTTTTAAAAAATACAATCCTTGATTATTGATTCTTAATCCTGATAAATCCATTTTGGCAAAATCTTTACTCAAAAGAAAAATTTTGTTATCCGAACCTTCAAAAAATAAACAATCAAGCTCAGCTTGAAAATCAAACTGGTCTTTTAATTTATTGAAAAGTTCTTTACGGTCTCTGGTATTTAAAAAGTTTAATTTCTGCATAGAAAGGTATTATATACAGATATATTTATATATTCCGATTGTAAATTTTAATGTAATGGAGCAAGATATTCGAAAGTATGCTTTGCACAATGCTTTAAAATTTGAAGGTAAGGCAAATCCAGGATCAGTCATAGGGCAATTATTTTCTAATAATCCAGAATTGAAAAAGAAAGCTGGTGAAGTTTCTAAAAAAGTTCAAGAGATTGTTACTAAAGTAAATAAAATGAGTTTAGAAGAACAAAAAAAAGAATTGAAAAAAATTGCTCCTGAATTACTTGAAAAAAAGAAAGAAAAAAAGAAAAAAGAATTACCAGAATTGAAAAATGTTAAAGGAAAATTTGTTACAAGAATTCCTCCTGAACCATCAAAATTTATGCATTTAGGACATGCTGCCTCATTTTTGATTAATTATCTTTATGCGAAAAAATATCATGGAAAAAGCGTTTTGAGGTTTGATGATACTAACCCTGAAAAAGCAAAGAAAGAATATTATGAATCTATTGAAAAGGATTTAGAGTGGTTAAAAATTAATTATGATTCAAAAATAATTGCATCTGAACATATGGAAGAGTTCTATAGTTATGCTGTGAAATTAATTGAAGATAATGAAGCATATGTTTGTTTTTGTGAACAAGAGAAGATGAGAAATTTTAGAGATAAATCACAAATATCTCCATCTTTGAATTTTCCTTTAAGAAATGCTTAAAGGAAAATTCAAAGATGGAGAGGCGACTTTAAGATTAAAAGGAGATATGGGTGATGCGAATGCTGTTATGAGAGACCCTGTATTGTTTAGGGTGATCAATAAAACACATGCATTAACTGGGAAGAAATACAAAGTGTGGCCTATGTATGATTTTGAAACTGTTGTTGGTGAAGAAATTACGGGAGTAACACATATTTTTAGAAGTAATGAATTTGGGGATATGAGAATTGCTCTACAAGATTATATTAAAGATTTATTAAAATTCAGAAAACAAGAAGTGTTACAATATGGGAGAATTTCTGTTAATGGATATGAAATGCAAGGAAGAGTTATCAGAGAGAAAATTGAAAAAGGAGAAGTTGAAGGATGGGATGATCCTCGGCTTATGACAATCATGGCTTTGAGAAGAAGAGGAATTGTGCCTGAAATGTTTTATGAACTTGCATTAGAGGTTGGATTATCGCCAACAGCAACAAATTTAGATTGGAGTGTAATTGCAGCTATAAATAGAAAAATTATTGATCCGACAACAAAAAGATTTTTCTTTGTAAAAGGGGATTGTAAGATTAAAATTGATAATGATATAAAAAATGTTAATATACCATTGCACCCAGAAAATAAAGAATTAGGAATGAAAAAAATAAAAATTGGGAAAGAATTCTATATCAATGATGTAATTAAAAAGAATGAAATTTATAGATTCATGCATATTTTTAATTTTAAAAATAATGAATTTATTTCTGAAAAATATGACCCAAAATTAGATGCAAAAATTATCCATGCCGTACCAGTAGAAGATGCAGTTAATGTTCAAGTATTAATGGATAATGGGGAGATTATCAAAGGTAAAGGAGAAGGAGCATTAAGAGATTTAAAGGAAGGAGAAATAATACAATTTGAAAGACAATTCTTTGCAAGATTAGATGATAAGAAAAAAATGTTATTTGTTTATGCACATGATTAGAAAGTT
>JAGVZY010000016.1 GCA_018302225.1 Candidatus Woesearchaeota archaeon | reverse complement strand
TTTAAGACAAGAAAAATGTTTCCCAAAAACTACGAAGGAGGTCGAAATTCCACTACAGACTAAAGTCTGTTAAGAGTTTCCTTTCGACAAGAATGAAAAAATTACTAAATGCAACCGTCTCACTATTCATAGTAGGTTTAATTATTTTCTTTTTTGTAAGGTATATTACTAAAAATATTGCAGACTTCAAAAAAATACTTCTTGTCAGCCCTTTTTATATTATGCTTCTTACTCTAACATTTCTGGTTACAATTTGGTTAAGTGCAAGAATGATGGACTTAATGTTACGAGGTTTTGGATTAAAACTTAAAAAATGGGAAAATATTGGCTTAGTAAATATAACTAACTTTTATAATACTATAACCCCATTTAGGGGTGGGGCAGCAATAAGGGCCATTTATCTTAAGAAAAAATATAATTTTAATTTTACTGGTTTTTTATCTGTTTTTCCTGCAGTGTATATTGTATTGATTGTAAGTGGAAGTATTTTAGGAATTTTAGGGTTGGTTTTAGCAAAATTATTTTATAATCAGTTTAATTTGCTTATTTTTTTATTTTTGCTTAGTATAACTCTTTTAACTTTAATAATTGCATTTTTTATTCCGAAATTATCCGAAACAAAATATTCCCTATTAAATAAAATTATATATATTATTAATGGGTGGCAGATTATTAAAAAAAATAAAAGTTTAATGTTTAAGACTACTTTAATTGCATTGATGCAATTTATTTTCATAGCCATAAGCTATAATTTAGCTTATAGTTCAATAGGCTATAAGCTTCCGTTTATTTATGCAATAATTATCACCTCTATCAATTCCCTAGCTTTACTAATAGCAATAACTCCCGGAAATTTAGGTATATCTGAAATTATTAATGTATTTGTTGCAAATTTAATAAAAATTCCTGTGATAGAATCAGTATTAGCAATGTTAATCTGGAGAATAACTAATGTATTATTGATATTACTATTAGGTATGCCTTCAACATACTTATTATTAAAATTCAAAAAACTCAGTTAGAAAGTTTTTTAAAGCCGTTTAAGTTAGACTTTTTTGTTCTTAAATGAATCAAAAATTAATAAACCAAAAAAGAGTATTGTTAATTGTTCCACTTGGATTAGGTAGATATGAAAAACCAACCATACCTCATGCAGGGATTGCTTATTTAGCTGCATTTCTTAGACAAAATAAACATCTTGTTCAGATTATGGATATGCGTTTGTATCCAAATTATAAAGATTTAAGATTAAAAATTGAAAAATTTAAACCTCATTTTATAGGTATGAATTTAATAAGTTTAGGATATATAAATAGTTATAAACTTATTAATAAAATAAAAAAAGAATTTAATATTCCATTTATTGTTGGTGGACCACACTCTTCTATAATTGAAGAAAAAATTTTGAGGGAATGTAATGCAGACTATGTTGTTGTTGGTGAAGGAGAATTTACACTATTAGAATTAGTAGAAGGTAAACCTTTAAAAGACATTCTTGGTTTATGTTGGAAAAATTCTGAAGGCAAAATAATAAAAAATCCTCCAAGACCTTTTTATCATGAACTGGATAAACTTCCTTTCCCAGCATATGAACTATTTGAAATGAATAAGTTCTTAGTTAGAAGAATACCTTTAGTTTCTTCTAGGGGTTGCCCACATCAATGTACTTATTGTTCTGTAAAGTTTGTTGTTGGTCGTGCTTTTAGGTTTAGAAGTGCTAAAAATGTTGTTGATGAAATTGAATATTGGTACAAAAAAGGTTTTAGACTATTTGAATTCTCTGATGATAATTTTACTTGTTTAAAAAATAGAGTGCATGAAATTTGTGATGATATTATTAAAAGAGGTCTGAAAATAAATTTTGCATTAGGTAGTGGAATAAGAGCTGATAAAGTGGATGATGAACAAATTAAAAAATTAAAACAAGCAGGTTGTACAAATATTGCATTTGGTATTGAAAGCTTTGATCCTTATGTTCTGAAGTCTATTAAAAAAGCTGAACCTCCAGAAGTAATAATTAATGCAATTAAAATTGTGCATAAATACAAGATAAGAACTCAGGGTAATTTAATTATTGGTTTACCTGAATCTACTTTTGAATCCTTCTTAAATGATTTAAGGATTACTAGAGAATTAAAAATAAATAATGTTAGATTCTATAATTTGGTACCTTATCCAGAAACAGAACTTTACACTTGGATAAAAGAAAATGGAACTTTCTTGCTTAATCCTGAAGATTATCTAAACTTTTCAGATTATTGGGAGAATAGGGCTGTGTTTGAAACACTTGAATTTACTGCAAAAGAAAGAAGAAACGCTTTTGAGATGGGTATGTTAAATTATATGGATTTATTTTTAAAAGAGAAGTTTGGAAGATTAATAGGATCTATATTATATAATTTATACAAAAATAGATTTATAAGAGAAAACTTTTTTAGTTTTGGTAAGAAGGTTTATATGTCTTTTAAATGGGTTCAGACGCAGATATTTCATAAGGATGAAGCATAAAATATTTAAATGAATCTTAAATAAAATAAATATGTTATTTAACTCAATACATTTTTTGATATTTTTTCCAATTGTAGTATTTTTATATTTTAAATTAAGTCATAAATATAGATGGATATTACTTTTAATAATCAGTTATTATTTTTATATGAGTTGGAAACCTGAGTATGCTATTCTTCTCTTAATAAGCACAGTCATAGATTATGCTGCTGGAATTCAAATAACTAAATCTACAACACAGATAAGAAAAAAAATATTTTTATGGATAAGTATAATAAGTAATTTTGGAATGTTATTTGCTTTTAAGTATTTTACATTCTTTAATGAATCCTTAAGAGAAGTGCTTAAATTAATAAGTATAGATTTTTCACCTCTAACTCTGAAAGTTTTACTTCCAGTTGGAATTTCATTTTATACTTTTCAAACTTTAAGTTATACAATTGAGGTTTATAGGGGTAAGATAAATGCTGAAAGACATTTTGGTATTTATGCAGTTTATGTAACTTTCTTCCCACAATTAGTTGCTGGACCAATAGAAAGAGCTGCAAATCTTTTACCTCAATTTTTTAAAGAAAATAAGTTTGAATATCAAAGAGCTGTAGATGGTTTGAAATTGATGTTATGGGGATTTTTCAAAAAAATAGTTATTGCAGACAGATTGGCAATTTTTGTAAATATGGTTTATAATCAACCTTTTGAGTATACAGGTGTACAACTTATACTTGCGACAGTATTTTTTGGTTTTCAGATATATTGTGACTTTTCAGGATATTCAGATATAGCAATTGGTTCTGCACAAGTTATGGGTTATAGTTTAATGGATAATTTTAAGAGACCTTATTTTTCTAAATCAATTGCAGAATTCTGGAGAAGATGGCATATTTCACTTTCAACATGGTTTAAAGATTACTTGTATATACCTTTAGGAGGCAATAAACTCTCTGTTAAAAGGACATATATTAACACATTTGTAGTATTTTTAATAAGTGGGCTGTGGCACGGTGCAAATTGGACTTTTGTAATCTGGGGTGCATTACATGGTTTTTATATGGTTTTTGCTATGTGGACTAAAAAAATAAGAAAAAAATTTGTGGAGATTATTGGCTTAATTAAATTTCCAAAATTCTATAAACTTGTGCAAGTAGCAATAACTTTTTTCTTAGTTACATTTGCATGGATATTTTTTAGAGCAAATAAAATGAGTGATGCGATTTATGTAATTACACATGCTTTTATTAATTTAAAGACAAGTTTTATAGAACTATTTTTAACTAGTAGTAAATTAAGTAGAATAAATGTAATTATTTGTATACTTATGATTTTATTTATGGAATGCGTGCATTTGATGCAGAGACATACTGAAATGAGAAAGTTTTTATCAAGTAAAGCCACATATCTCAGATGGACAATATATATTTTATTAATAATTGCAATTTTAATATTTGGAATGTTTAATAAAACCGAGTTTATTTATTTCCAATTTTAGAGGAATTTAAATGATGGAAGAAAACGAAAAAAGGGATTGGATAAAGTTCATAAAGCGAATAATATTATTTTCAATAATTGCAGTAATCTGCTTTTTAATAGTTAATTCTATTTATACTAATAATATTCTTATTAAAAAGGGAGCATTTAGAGCAGAAAATGTTTTTATAGAAAATAAAGATAATATTTCTATTTTGTTTATTGGGGATTCTCATCCTGCAAATGCAATTAATAGTGATTTTATACCTAATTCATTTAATTATGCTGTGGGTGGTGAGAAATATAGTCAGAACTTCTTTAAATTAAGAAATGCACTTAAACAAACGGATAATATTAAAGTAATTGTTATGACTGTTGATTTAAACAGCTTAACTGATCAAGAAGAGAGTAATAGTTTTGATTGTTGTATCTGGTACTGGAAAAAATTCATGACTTTTAAAGAAATTGAAAGTCTTGCTAAAATTTCTAAATTTGATACCTATATTGTGGGTTATCTGCCTTTAATATCTTCAGGAGATTATATTGGAAGTTATTTATTAGATAGTTTAAATAAAAAAATAAAAACAGAATATAATTCTACAAAACAAGAAATTAATTTTACTTCGTCTGCAGAATATGAAGTTAGAGTCCAATTTTCAAACTATACTTCTGAGTTAAATACCATACAATATAAATATTTCTTAAAAAGTTTTAATCTTGCTAAAGAAAAGAATAAAACTATAATATTAATAAATTATCCTGTAACTAAAGAATATATAGCTGAAGCTGAAAACGGGGGTGTTAATTTTAGCCAATATAATAATCTAATTAAAGAATTAATAGAAAATAATGAAGAAGTTTATTTACTTGAGTATTCTAATTTTACTGAAGAAATTAAATTATACAAAGATGCAGATCATTTAAACAATGAGGGTGCGGAAATATTTTCTAAACAACTGTATGAAGATTTAATAGATAATAAGATTGTTAATGAGAAATAAAATATTCTATTGTTTTCTTAAGTCCCTCTTCAAAGTCTGTAAGTTTATTTTTTGTAAGTTCTTGCATTAGTTTAGTATTTGGCTGTCTTCTAGTCATGTCTCCTTCTTTAAGTGCTGGAAGGTAAGTTATTTGAGATTTTGAATTAGTTAATAAAATAATTTTTTCTGCAAGTTCCTTGACAGTTATCTCTTTTTCTGAACCAATATTTATTGTTTGATTGTTAAATAAACTATTTTCTATTGCTTGAACTGTTACATTTATATTATCTTGAATATAAATAAAAGTTCTTGTTTGAGTCCCATCACCATAAAGAGTTATAGGTTCATTTTTTAATGCCGATTTAATAAACTTAGAAATTACAAAATTTTCAGATTGTCTTGGTCCAAATGTATTAAAAAATCTAAAAATTGTATAATTCAGATTATGTTCTTTTTGATAAGTTTTTAGAAAAACTTCTCCTAAATTTTTAACAACTGCATAAGGTAATCTTGAATTCAAAGGAGTAGTGGATTCATTTTGAGGGAGAGTTACAGGCTCACCATAAACTTCACTTGATGAACTAAATAAAACTTTTTCTAAACTTGTTGATTTCGATAATAAAAGAATATTCTTTATTCCATCTATATCATTTAAAACTTCCGAAGGTTTTTCAAGGGTTCTTTTGACACCCACAGTTGCAGAATAATGATAAACAAAATTAGGTTTAAAAGTATAAAAAATTGGAGAAATTTCATTGAAATTATTTACATCTGCTTTTATAAATTTAAAATTATCAAAATTATAAGCATATTCTAAATTTTTAAGAAATCCTGTTTGGAGATTATCTACACCAATTAAATTATAACCTTTTGCAACCAAGGCGTCAGATAGATGAGAGCCTATAAATCCTGCTGCACCTGTAACTAAAACTGTCTTTTTGTCTGGATCCATGTTAAGAAAGCCTTCGGAGGGATTTGAACCCCCAACCTACTGCTACCTTGCTTTTAGAAAGCTGATTTGATGATCAAACTTTCCTAAAGTTTGTTACAAGGCAATTGCTCTACCGTTGAGCTACGAAGGCTTGATGAGTTAAAATTAGATGTTTTATTTATATAATTATTGTTTTAGTTTTAAGTAGAATTAAAATTTATTTGTCTAGTAATATAACTTGTCTTATTTGAGCCAAACTAAGAGGCATTACTTTTTTTGCACCATCTTTTACTAACATAGGCAACCTATTGTTTATTACTTCAGAAAAGAATTCTGTAGCATTTACAGTCAAAGCTTTTTGAGTTATTTGTTCTCTAGTTATCTTAATTATTTTAGACTTAATATTACGTTTAGTGTGTGCTTTTGTGATCATTACAGGCTTTACTCTAAGTCTTTTGCCATCACTAGTTTTACAAACAAAAGAATCATCTATTTTATCTTTGCCTTTTCTAATCATTCTTTTTAAGGCTGTAGGAACAAATTTGAAAGAAACTATAGATGTAAGGGCTTTATTTTGGTTTATTTCTATGATTTTAAAAGAGGCCTTAAAATTCTGTTTTTTAGGGTCTTCAAGAAGGTAAGACAGGTTAATTTCAATTTCTCTACCTATTAATTCTTCTGCTTTAAAGGCAGGAATTTCAGCTATAAATGCTGATCTAAACTCAGTAGGAGCATATACTTCAAACCATTTCTTTTTTTGCTTTGTTAATGCTTGTTTTGTTTCTTCTGCCATTTTTAGTATTTTTTAGGTTTTATTGTAATTTATATTTAACCTTTTTAAATTTTAAAAGAGAGCTTAATAAAACTTTCTGTTTATTAAGGTTTTTTTATTACAATCTAGAGAGTTTATAATTCCATAGCATATTGCTCAAAAACCTCTTTTGCAGCAGCTATGAGTTTAGGTTCGTATTCTAGCTTAATCACACCACCACAGGCTAAAGAATGGCCACCCATTTCTCCAGAGCCTACTCTCTCTATCATTTGTTGTAAAGGTTTTCTTAGATCTACTCCTTCAGGTGGTGAAACCATCCTCATTGAAACTTTGATTTCATTATTAAAAGTGTAAGCTATAGCCATAATATAAGTTGCAGGCTTGTAAAGATTTGATTTGCAAATCATCATTGCTAGAGTTGCAACAATTGTTTCTTTAATATTATCTCCGCCATTAATAATAACATAATTTTTTCCTTCAACGATGCTATTTGTTTTTCTATTGTTATAAAACCAATTTAGAGAATCTAAAAGTTCTTTTTTATAATCATTCAAAGTGTTTATAGCTATTGCTTTAATTTTTGAATCATTTAATAGAGTACCAATACCTAAACTTGATTTTTTTAATCTTCCAGTTGCATTTAATAAAGTTGAAAATTCTCTTAAATCTCTTATTGGAGAATCTTCAGGCTCTGAATTTAAATAATATAAATTTCCTAGCACATCTTCAGGATTATCTTCTGTAGACATTCTTTTCATAATTATTGCGGTAACTAATTTTTGCAATTCTTCTTGTGTTAATTCTGGAAGTTTTTTTTGTGGAGAAATATTTAAGGATTTTAAAAACTCTATTGAAGCATTTTCAAATCCAGTTACTCCAGGAATATAGGGTTCTGTAGAAAGTTGAATTGCTTTTGCAAGTGATCTTGTTTGCGCACCAAAAATTTTAAGTCCTGTTTTAACAATAATCTTTTGAGCAAGTATTGCGTCTTTTAAAATTAAATCATTTAAACCTCTAAAACCATTATTTTCTTGAAAGTCTCCAATTGCACCTATAATAGCTATATGGGCCAAATCTATATTTTGCTCATCTAAAGCTTTTGCAAATAAATATGAGACACCTGCACCAGAAATATTAAAACCGCCATCAATTTCAAATAAGTGCGGGTTTACATGCGTAAAACTACATGGTGCTTCTCTTGGTTTGTGATGGTCTAAAATAAAAACATCTTTTCCGTGCAAACCTGAAAGAAAATTTAATTGACTTGAACCTAAATCTGAAAAGATTATGCAAGAGCAACTTTCTTTTTGAATACCTTCAATGATTTTTTCATCAAGTTGAGTGAGTATGGATAAAGAAAAATTAATATTTAATCTTTGCATTGTAGCAATTAGAATTGCAGCACTACACAAACCATCAGTATCTAAATGAGAGATAATTCTTACAAATTTTGGTGAAATTGATTTGAACTTTTCTGCAGAATTTTTTATAGATTCTAGGAAGTTGTGCATTATAAATAATTAAATCTAATAAGATTTATTCTATAAGCAACTTAGCGTTTTCTTTCTCATACTTCCACGCTTGTGGGAGAATGCCTTTTTTCTTATAATACTTCACTAATTTGTTTATTTTTGATTCTGTGATTGTCATTCCTCTTTTTGCAGGTTGATCTTTTCTGTTCTGCTCAAGGTGTTTCATAATTTTAATATCTTTTTTTATTAATGCGATTAAATCTTCAGGTATTTTTGAACCTAGTTTATTTTCTTTTAATATTTCAGTTATTTTTTTGTTAACTATGGGTTTTACAGTTGGGATACCATAGGTATCTCTTAGAATTATTCCAATTTCTGAACTTGATTTTCCTGATTTAGCAAGCTTTTGAACTAGAGTTTCAACTTCTTTTGGATCGTATCTTTCCCAAGTAGGTATTTTAAGAACACTTGGTTTAGTTGAACCGGCTCTTCCTTTTTTTCTTGAATACATTCTTGCCATTTTATTATTTAATGAGTCTCAAATAGGCCTATAATGGAGAAATAAGTTGTCTCCGGTATGAATAAGCCTAAACTGATTCATCCTTAATTGTTGGATAGGTCAAAGGTTTATAAAGATTTTGGATTTTGATAATAAGGTTTAAAAAGCTATGAAAAAAGTTTGAAATATGTACAAAAAAATAGCTTTATTTGGTGGAAGTGGGAAACTAGGCAGAGAATTAAATAAAAGTTATGAATTTCTAGCACCTTCTGAAAAAGAAGTAGATGTTACAAATTATGATAAAATTTATAATTATTTAGAAAAAACTGAACCTGAAATTTTAATTCATGCAGCTGCATTAGTTGGTGCTAAAGAATGTGAAGAAAACAAAGAAAAAGCCTATAATGTTAATGTAAATGGAACTTATAATGTTGCTAGGGCATGTGCTGAATTAAAGATTAAATTGGTGTATATTAGTACAGATACAATTTTTGATGGTAAAAAAGGAGATTATAAAGAAGAGGATATGCCTAATCCAATAAACTTTTACTCATTAACTAAATTAATTGGAGAAAGCTATGTTAAGATGGTTGAAAACTCTTTGATAATAAGGACTTCATTTTTTGATAAGAATAATTTTCCTTACAAAAAAGTTTTTATAGACCAATATACTTGCAGAATGCCTTTAGATGAATTAGTTAAAGACATTATGCTTACAATTAAAATAAATTTAAAGGGAGTAGTTCATATTGCGGGAAAAAGAGATACTTTATATAATATTATTAAAAAGTATAATCCTAAAATAGAAAAAACAACAAGAAAAGAATCTGGTCTTAATCTACCAGAGGATTTGTCATTAAATACAGATAAATGGAATAAAATTAAAGGTGAATTTAAATGAGTTTACAACAATTCGATATACAAAAGAAAATATTGTGGCATACAGATAGATTAAACTCTTGGTTAAAAGATGAAACTGTTTATCCAATTACTATTGAAATTGATCCAAGTAATGCTTGTAATGAAAGTTGCATTTGGTGCTGTTGGGAAGATCATAGAAAAGGTGCAGATGTAATGGACAAAGAGTTACTTGAAAAAATAATTAAAAATCTGGCAAAAGTAGGGATTAAAGGTCTTATATGGACAGGTGGTGGAGAACCACTTGTAAATAAATATACTGTTGAATATATGAAACTTGCACGGGATCTTGGTATGGAAAATGGTATGTTTACTAATGGAATTTTAATGACTCCTGAAAAAATACCCACTATTGTTGAATGTTGCACTTGGATAAGAATAAGTCTTGGTACTGCAACTTCAGATACTTTTAAAAAATGTCATGGAACTGCTGATTTTGAAAAAATAATTGAAAATATAAAAGAGTTTGTAAGAGTAAGAAAAAACATGAATAAAACTATCTCTATAGGCTTAAGCATGATGGTTCATCCAGACAATTATCATGAACTTTACGAGGAAGCTAAACTTGCAAAAAAATTAGGTGTGGATTATTTTCAAGGTAAGCCCTTAAATCAAATTGGTTCTGAAAATTCAGAATGGTGGAATAATGAGGTTGTTCCATTATTTAAAAAAGCGAAAAAAAGTTTGGAAGATGAAAACTTTAAAATTTTAACTTCTCAATATACGCAAGATAAATATGGAGAAAAAGGTACAGAATTTATAGAGGCTATAACACCCTCTTTAAGTGCTTGTGAAGAAGATAAAAAATGTTATGTACATAATTTTGTTACCGCAATTACTGCTGATGGTAATGTTGCATTTTGTAAAAATCTTAGAGATAAAGAAGAATTTATAATTGGAAATTTAAAAACTCAAAATTTTGAAGAATTATGGAATGGTGAAAAGAGAAAAAAAATAATTGAAAAAATAAATGCCAACAAATGTGGCGTTTTTTGCCAAAATGGAAAACTAAATGAATTGCTCAGGTATATGAAAAAACCTGATGGTTCAAAACATCCTAATTTCTTATGATTGTCTATTTAATATAATAGACAACCACTACATTGGCAGTTACAGCAACTTCTCCTGGAAGAACTGAAGATGCCTGACCTGATGCTTTTGCTAAATCTGCAGATTCTAATGCATACATTCTTGGACTGTAGTAATAGTTGGATTCTGAAACTGATTTTATTTTTCCAAGTTTAGAATTTAATCCTTGTGCCATTGATTCTGCTTTTGTTTGAGCATTTTTTATTGCTTCTTTGATTGCATCTTGTTTGTATTTTACTTCTGTTTCTGGTTTAAATCCAAATGAAATATAATTTATTTGATTTGCACCATTACTAACTGAATTATCTATAATAGTTCCTGCTTGTGTTAAATCATAAGATTTTATTTTTATTATTTGATTGGATCTCCAACCCAAAGATTTTTGACCATTTGACCAATCTTTTTCTTCATATAAACTTAGAGATTCTGTTTTTATGTTTGATTCTGGGATATTTAATGATTTTAATCCTTGGATAATTTTATTTGTAACTTCTGAAGCCGAAGATTGTGCTTCTTGTGCTGTTGGCTTTAGAATTGCATAACCTACTGAAAGTTCAACCATATCAGGTGTGTAAGTTAATTCTGATGCACCTGAAGATTCTATTACTCCTTTTTCTTCACCGCAACCTGTTAAAACTAAAGACAGTGATGCTAATATTATAATGCTTAAAATAAATGTTTTTTTCATTTTTTGCCTCCGTAGATAATGTTTAAGATAAAGCTAAATATAAAAATGTTTCTAGTCAAGGTTACTCTCTACTTGCTTTATAAGATACAAATATAAAAAATAATATGATTAGAATTAATACTATAAACCTTGCTTTAAAAAAAGAGATATAATCCATTTCCCAAAGCAAAGTGATTTTGTTTTGTATAATTATTACAAATAAAGTAACTATTGCAAAAAAGAAAACTGCTAAAGTTGTCTGAATAGAAAGTTTTAGATATCTTTTAAAATTTTCTTGATAGGTATAATTAAACCTTTCAAGATAGGGGCTTTTAAAATTGTAAAGATTTTGTTTTTTATCTCTTATTTTTGGAAATAAGTTTTCTATTAATTTAGTTATTTTCTTTCCGAGATTAAATCCTGAATTTAAGGCGATTTCCTGATGTTTATTTAACATTTTTTTTAAAAATAAAGAGTCAATCTTAATAAGGTTAACTAAAAGAAAAAAAGAAAAAAAAGAAGTTTACTCTGCTAAAATCTCTTTAACACTTGGGGCTTTTTCAGCGCCTTCATCTGCTTTAAACATATCTTTTATATCAAAGTTAAATATTCCAGCTACAATATTTGAAGGAACTTTTCTTACTTTGATATTATAAGCTTTAACAGCTGCGTTGTAAAGATCTCTCTCAGTCTTAATTCTATTTTCTGTACCTTCTAAAGAGACTTCTAGAGTTCTAAATCCTTCTGTTGATTTTATTTGAGGATAATTTTCATAAACTAAACTAATAGCAGTGTTAATTTTTTGTCCCATTAAATCAATTTCTGCAGGTGTTGTTGCTGAGCCAATTCCTGATCTTAATGAGGCAATTTTTGTTTGCATCTCACTTTCGAATTCAGCTGAACCTTTGACAGAAGCTATTATATTTGGAATTAAATCTAATCTTCTTTGATAAGCAGATTGAACATTTCCCCATGCACCATTTACACCTTCATCTAATTTTACTAACCCATTATATGAACTTGCAACCCATAAAACTAAAATTATTCCTACAATAATTAGAATTATTGAATTTCTACTCATTTTCTTTTTTTCTGAACTTTTTTTCATCTTTCTTCCTCCTTAAAGATTCATTTCTGCGAGTTTTTCTAATTCTCCTGCATCAACCCACATACCTTTACAATTAGGGCATACATCTATTATTACATCCTTCTTAATTAACTTTTTCATATGAATATTACATCTTGGACATAATAATAATTGTTCTTTACACTTGATTTTTTTAACCTTTTTTGATTTTACCATCTTCCTGAAGCACCTCCACCGCCAAAGCTCCCTCCACCAAATCCTCCAAAACCATCAGAACCTATTCCACCAGGAGAACCACCCATACTTCTGCCAATACCCCACCCACCAAAGAAAATTGTTGCATTCTTTGCAGCTTTGAAATATTTTTTATCTTTCATTTTTTTATTATATTGTTTGAAAATCCAAATCTTATAGAACATTGAAAGTATAAAGATTATGAAAAAGATTATGATAAAAATTAAAGGTTTAAAATTCACCTTTTGTTCTGCTTTATTTATTGGTGGAATTTCTCCAAAAAGAATTTTTTGAATTTCTAAAGTTGAATCTAATATTCCTTTGTTATAGTCTTGATTTTTAAAATTAGTTTCAATATAATCTCTACCAATATAAGAAGATTCTAAATCTGTTAAATATTGTTCTAAACCTCTTCCAACTTCAAATCGATATTGTCTATCTTCAACTGCAACTAAAAGTAATAAACCATTATTTTTGGTTTTATCACCAAGATTATTTTGTGCAAGGTTTAAAGCATAAGATTCTATATCTTTCCCTTCTAAAGAATTTATAGTTACAATCGAATATTCTGCAGTTCCTGAATTATAAATTTCATTTAAAATTTGATTTAATTGCGATTCTGTAGATTCATCAATTATATTCGCATAATCATTTACAAAGGTTTTTGCTTGAATCTTTTCCTCTGCTAGAACTATTGAAAATGAGACTGAGAAGATTAAAGCAAATAGTAAGTAGTACTTATATTTCATAAGTTAAAATTTATTTAAGGATTTATAAAGATTATTAAAAAAGAGTCCAAATTAAAAGAAAAATACAATCTTAACCTAATAAAAGATTAAGATTTAAATTTGCTTTTGATCCAACCAAGTTTTATCAATAAAAAATATATCCCTAAAAAGATTAAAACTAAAATAGATATATTTAATAGCCAACTTAGTAAAATTCCTCCAGTTCCATAACTTCCACCAAACATAGGACAATTTAGATATGGCATTTTTTACCCCCTGATTTTAAATTCTTTTTCGTTTCATAAATAAAGTATTAACAACTACACTCACTGAACTCAAAGCCATTGCTGCACCTGCAATAATTGGACTTAAAAGCCAGCCAGTAAAGGGATAGAGTACTCCCGCTGCAATAGGTATACCTAAAGAGTTATAGAATAATGCCCAAAACATATTTTGTTTAATTTTGTGCATAGTCATTCTACTTAATTTTATGGCTCTAACTACATCAGTCGTTTTGTTATTCATTAAAACTATGTTTCCAGTTTCCATTGCAACATCTGTACCAGAACCAATAGCTATTCCTATATCTGCTTGAGCTAATGCAGGAGCATCGTTTATTCCATCTCCTACCATTGCTACTTTTCCATATTTTTGAAGTTCACGCACCTTACTTGCTTTGTCTTGAGGTAGGACTTCTGCAATTACACGATTAACTCCCAACTGTTTGGCAATAGCATTTGCAGTTCTTTTATTATCTCCAGTAATCATATAAACAAAAATATTGCTTTGTTGAAGAGCTCTTACTGCAAGCACAGAATCTTCCCTTGGTGTATCTGCAATTGCAATACAACCATAAACTTGTTTATTATAATAGACTACTACAACAGTTTTTCCTTGCTCTTCAAGTGAAATAATTTTATTTTGAATTAAACTTAAATCTCCAATTGTTTTTATGTACTCGGGTTTGCCAACAATTAACATTTTATTTTTATAAATTCCTTCAACTCCATGACCAGGAATTGCTTTGAAATTTTTAGCACTATCAAAGTTTATCTTTTTTTCATTTGTATAATTTAAAATTGCTTGTCCTAATGGATGCTCACTATATTGTTCTATTCCTGCAGCAAGTTCTAAAATTAAAGTTGAATTTATATTTCCACTTGCACTTATTATATCTGTAACCACAGGTTTACCTATTGTTAATGTACCCGTTTTATCAAAAACAATTGCATAAAGTTTGTGCGCAGTTTCTAAGGCATCTCCGCCTTTAATTAAAATTCCTTTTTCTGCACCCTTACCTGTACCCACCATAATAGCTGTAGGAGTAGCAAGACCAAGAGCACAAGGACAGGCTATAACTAAAACGGAAACCGCTATTATTAATGAAAATGAAAATTCTGCACCCACTATAAAATACCACACTGAAAACGCAGTTAAAGCAATTATTATGATTATAGGAACAAAATAAGCTGAAACTTTATCTGCAAATCTTTGAATGGGTGCTTTTTTACCTTGAGCATCTTCTATTAATTTTATAATTTGCGAAAGAGTTGTATCTGCTCCAACTTTAGTTGCTTTAAATTTAAATGTTCCATATTTATTTATTGTTGCACCAATAACTAAATCACCTATTTTTTTATCTATAGGTATACTTTCACCAGTAATCATACTCTCATCAATTGTAGAAGAACCTTCAATTATATTTCCATCGACTGGAACTTTTTCACCTGGTCGAACGATTATTATGTCTCCTACTATAACATCATCAACTTTAATTTTTATTTCTTTTCCATCTCTAATTACAGTTGCAATCTTGGGTGAAAGATTCAGAAGTTTTTTTATAGCTTCACTGGTTTTTCCTTTTGCAATTGCTTCTAAATATCTTCCAAGTATAACAAAAGTAATTAAAATTGCTGCAGCTTCAAAATATTGGTCTGCCATTGACTCAAAGAAAATCACATAAACACTGTAAAAATAAGCTGCGCTTGTTCCTAACGCAATAAGCGTATCCATATTAGCAGTTTTGTTTCTTAATGCACCAAACGCACTTTTATATATCCCCCAACCAACTATAAACTGAATAGGTGTCGCTAAGAGAAATAAAATAAAATTTCTATAAGGAATATCTACTCCAAACCACATTAAAACCATTCCAATTATAAAAGCAGGAAATGAAAAAATAAGACTTAATGCAAGAAGATTTTTTAATTTTTTAATTTCTTTTTTTCTTTTAAATTCTTCTTTATCTGCATTAAGCTCTGTTGCAATTTCTGCCTTATAACCTAAGCTAGCTATTACCTTTATAATAGAATTTTCATCAATTTTACTTTCATTAAATTCTATTGCTGCTTTTTCAGTAGCGAAGTTGACATTTACATTTTTAATACCCTCCATCTTTTCTAATTTTTGGGTAATTAATGTAACACAACTTTGGCAATGCATACCTCTAATTGAAATGTTTATTTTTTTCATGTTTATCCTCCACAACCACAACCACGTGCCTTAGGGATATTAACCTTTGCTAATTCTTGATTAAGTTCTACGCTCTTAGTTATGTCAATATTATCTTTGACAATAAATGTTCCTTGTATCATACCCATCCAACAACTCCAAGGTATACTTCCTGATTCTGTAGGTGTAAACTCTATTATTTGTTCACCTTTTTTAATATTAAATTTTAATCCTAATTTTGGAACTTGTATAGCATTATTACAGCTAGTAAGTTCTTTTCCAGTTATTATCCATTTTACAGGAACACCTTTTTTTAGAATAAATTTATTGGGTGACCATCCAGAGGAAATAACATCCATCCTTATTTCTTGATAGCCATTTTTCTGGATTGCAATATTATTTGATGATGCAGAAGTAGTAGTTTTAGGAGATATACTAGTTACTAAAGTTCTTGCATCATAACCTTGACCAGTTAGCGCTAATCCAGTATTTAGCATAATCAAACCTAAAATAATCACTAATGCACCAGAAATTTTTAGAATTTTTTGGGTAGCTTTACTAGAAATAAAACTAGTAAAAAAACCAAATCCAATCATTACAGGTAGTGTTCCTAAAGCAAATACAAATAATAACTTTGCACCTTCTAACCAACTGCCTGTTCCTGCAGCCATAATATATATTGCTTGTAATGGTCCGCAGGCTATCATCAAACCATTTAACAAACCAATAATTAATGGGCTCTTGTTATGCTCTTTAGATTGCACACCAACAAATTTGCTAACAAATGAAGGCATCTTAAATCTTATCACTCTCAAACTAGAAAACAAACCCAACATATTAATACCAAAAATAATTAAAAATAAACCAGCTATTATTCCTGCAACTCCTCTCATTAGAGGAGTAAAAGTAATTATTGAACCCAAAAAACCAAATGAAGCACCTATTAAAGTATAGGATACTGTTTTTCCTAAACCATATAACAAATGAGATTTGTAAGAAGTTCTTCCTTCTTGAGCATCTTTTGTAGTATAACTAACTACAAATCCTCCGCACATAGCAATACAATGAAATCCTGTAAGAATTCCTACAAGGAATAATAATCCATAACTCATATTTTGGCTTATTTGAGGAAGTGAAATTTTATCAGTTAATCCTAAAATAAAATAACCTGCAACTAAAATCCCAATAATCGCAATTATACCTCTTAAGTATGTGCTTAATCCTTTTCTATCACTTGATTCTTCATCTAAAATTGAGCCTTCATAACCTGCTTGAGATATGAGTTTTAGAATTTTGTCTTCGCTTAATTTATCTGAATTGTATAATATTTCTCCTGTTTCAGTTACATAATCAATTTTAACTGATTTAATATTTTTATTTTTATGGAGAATATTTTCTATAATTTTCTCACAACTTTTACAATGCATGCCCTTGATTTTAAATTTTCTTTTTGTCATTATTTCACCTTTTAATTTAAAGTTTTTGCACTATAAATTTTAAAAATATTTAGAGAGAGTATTTCTTGTCTAGATGTTTTTTGTGAGTCATATTTAATTTCAAATATATTTGGAAGATCAAAATCTATATTTGCTATACCTGGGAGAGATTTTATATTTTGAGATATTAATAATGCGTGACCTGGGCAGGGTATCTTTACACTTATTCTTAAAGTTTGTAAATCTTTGTTATTATCTAAATCGGCATTTGTTTTATCTGAGAATAAAAATGAAATAAATATTATAGCAACAATTATACTTAACATAGAGAAAAATATAATTTTAGTCTTATTAGCCTTATCTACTTTAGTTTCTTTCTCTATAAGTGTTTTTCTTTTATTTTTCATTTCAAACTCCTTAATTTTGATTGAAAAATAATTTGAAGAAACAGCTTATAAGCTATTGTATGAAACTAGTTTCAGTGCTTTAAAAGAACCATATTTGTCATTCCTCTTCTTTTTCTTTCTATTAAGCCATGCCCTTCCAATCTATCTAAAATCCTAGATATCTTAACTTTAGGCATATTAGTTTTTTCTACAATTTCAGATTGAAAGATTGATCCATTTGATTCTGTTATTAACTTAATAATTTGAGATTCTTCTAAAGAAAGGGGTTTATGAGATTTTAATTTTTCAGTATTAAAAAGTCTATTAAGCACAGAATTATCTTTAAGGAAGACTAAGAATAAACCTATTAATATTATTGCAATAATCAAGCCGAGACTTAAATTAGTATAAAAATCAAGAGTTCCCCACATAGGACAGGTATCTCCATGAGAACATGAAGTATTGACTATCTGCGTTAGGGCGCGGTTAAACATAATAACTAAACTCAACATAAGTATAGCCATTCCCAAAATTACAATTCCAATACCTTTTGTTTTCATAGATTAATAAAGTAAGCAAGGTTTAATAAATCTATTTATAAAGAAACCTAAATTTAAGAGAAGGGCCTATAATCTCTAATAAAGAGGCTATTGATTTATATGTATAATCTTTGCAGGAGGGAATCCATTGAAGTATGTACTTGAAGCATTAGTATATGCCCCCATACTTTCTGCGTAAACTAAATCTCCTAAATCTAAATCTGGTAACAATGTGGCTTGGCTTTGAACATCAAAACCATCACAAGTTTGGCCAAATATTGTAGATATTTCTTGTGGTCCTTTTTTAAATGATTTTAAAGTATAATTAATATGATCAAATAACTGACCGGAGAATGTGTGATAGACACCATCATTAATATAATAACTTGTTTTACCTCTTCTTGTGGCTTTGCCTATAATCTTTGCAACCAAAGTCGCAGAATTTGCAACCATAAATCTACCAGGCTCTGCAATTATTTCGAATTCTTTTTCTGAAAAAAGTCTGTCAAAACTATTATTTAAAAGTTCAGTAATCTTTTTGAAACGTTTTTCTTTACCATTATATCTTACTGGAAATCCTCCACCTATATCTAAAATTCTTTTTCTATCTCCATGTCCTAAGTGACCTATTTTATAACTTCTTGAGTCTGCTTCTTCAAAAATATTATAAGCATTTTCTAAAGAAGTTGTATAATTTACAGAATTAAGACATTGACTTCCTACATGAAAACTTAGTCCTTCTACTGTTAAACCCGAATCTATTGCCTTTGCAATTAAATTAACTGCTTCTGATTTTTCTGCACCAAATTTATTAGATAGTTCTACAACTGAACCAGTATTTGGAGACCAAATTCTTAAAATTAATCCTGCATTAGGCGCGTATTTTTTAATTTTTTTTAATTCTATCTCATTATCATAGACTATCAGAGGTTTGTATCTATTTAATTTGTTTAAGGTTCCTTCATTTTTTATAGGGTGAGCATAAATAATCTTTTCCCAGATAAAATTTTGTCTTTCTTCTAAAGGGAGATTTTTAATTAATCTATTTATTAATAAGAATTCTTGATAAGATGCAACATCAAAACTTCCACCCAGATCATAAATTGTTTTAACTATTTCTGGCAAAGAGTTTGCTTTAACTGCATAGTAAGGTTGCACTCTTGGAAGATGAGATGTAAATCTTTTAAAATTGTATCTTATTTTATCATGATCTATAATAAGAATAGAAGTTCCATCTATATGATGTATTCCATTTTTTTTGGCAATTTTTTCTATTTTCTTAATCTCTTTTTGTTCCATTTTAAATAATTAAAAAATTACATTGGCAGTCTAAAATTTCTAAATTGCCATGGATCTGTTGTATCAGGTAGGTTTGCTGAATTTTCTTTAAAGTAAACAGGTCTATTTTGTAAAGGTGTCCAGTCATAAGGTTCTGAAATAAATTTACCCAGATAAGGCATGGTAATATCTAGAACATAATCGTGAGGTAAATCATCTGGAAGACATAAACCTTTATTAGGATTTTTAATTGCCCAATCTGCTGCAGAGATTACACCTAGAGCAACTTGAATAGTTGTTGCATTTTGTCCTGGAAGTAATTTTCTTGCTTCTTTAATATCTAATATACTTCCTGTCCACCATGAATTATATTTGTGTCCCATTATTAAAGCACCAAGTATATCTTCACCTTGGATAATTTCATCGCTCATTATTCTTAATTTTTCTTGAAGATTATAATTTCTAGCTCTTAATTCGTGCAATGAACTTATGGTTTCATCACAAGGCATATATGCATAATGTACGGTTGGTCTGTAGATAGCATTTTTATCTTTGTCTCTAACAGTTAATCTATCTGAGATTCCAAAGGCTTCACCATGTCTAATAACCATACCTATAATTTCATAATTTGGAACATAAGATCTTACTAAAGTGTTTATTCCCATTTGTGCAAGCATAATCTGATTTCTTGGACCCACTTGAGGCACAATTGCATTTTTAGGTAATTCTTTTTCATGTGTTCCCCAACCCATTTCTGCGGGTGCAGTTCCCTCTTCTCTTAATCCTTCAATACTCCAAGTTCCAACAAATTCATTAACTTGTTTGGGTTTGTTTGTTATTTGTGTGTCTCTTTCACTGCAATGAATAACTTTTACACCTAAAGTTCTTGCTAGGTTTGCAAAGTCTAATCTATCAGCATAATTTATAACTTCATTAATCATTCTTGTTCTGGTTTTACCAGCTTGATTGACAACTTTTTTAGCAATATCCAATAATCCTTGCTTAGTAAAATGAGAAATTAAACCAGGATTTGCACCGTGATCAACAATTGCAGTTGCAGAATTATTTGGCCAGGATTTAGTCATATCTCTTAATAACATTTGTCTAAAATATAATGATTTTTCATAAGGTGTTTTTGTGAATATTTCTCCAACTGAATCCCATTGTTCAACTGAGGTGTTAATATATTTGACATTATGATTGTGGCTCCATCTAATAATATCACAGGCACCGATATTCCAACCTAAATCAATTAATAATCCGCCCTTATCTAAATGTTGAGATAGAATTGAATCTAGGTTATCTTGAGTTATTCTTTGTTGGTAAAAATTTACTCCTTTTTCTGTTAAAGGTTTTATAGCCTTTTTTTTGTTTTCAAAATCTATAACAGTTACTTTTTTGGGATCCACATCAAAATGATCAAAAAGAATAGGCATTGTACATTGTGAGACTGAACCATAACCAATTACTAGAATTTTGTTATTAAATTTTGTTTTCACTTTCTAAACCCCCTCGTTTTTTTTTGTTAAATTTTGCCAACTTTTTACTTAGATTATTAACTAGTTTATAAAATTTTGGTTTGTAATCCTTTTAAAGTAGCAAAGAAAAAGAAGTATAGCCCCGAGCAAATATCCCATCTCATTGTGACACTACATTGATGAGTTATTTAAGTTTATCTTTTTTTGGGAAATTATGCTGCTTAACAAGCAAAAGAGAGTTATATTTAAGGGATTATGAACTTTTTTATTCGTACAATTCTTTAGGAACTCTAAAATTTTTATCCGAAAAGACTATTTCCTCTGCTTGAAATATTGCTTTTTTGCAAAGCTCAGTCATATAAAGATATTTACTCTCAACTTCTTTACTGGTTATAGACGAACTATACCTTGCTAATTCTCTTTCATCTACATCAGATTTTTCTTCTTTAGAACTATAGACAGTTATCCTATCAATAAACTCATCTTCATAGTCTATTAATTTGTTATCTTTAGCATATCTTAAGAAAAAAGCAGTACATTTTTGATTTCTACTTTCAATTCCAAATTTAGACAAAATAGCTAAAGCACAATAATAAAGAGTATAAAACCATTCTTCAGGAATTTTATAATCGAACCCTTTTTCTTTATAAACGCTACAAAGTTGTAAGTTTACTTTCGCTTTCGCAATATATCCTTCTGCAGATGGATTATCTGGCCTGCTAATAAGAAGACCCTTATGTTTCTTGCCTTTTTTCTCGTCTTTTAAAGCGAGTACGAAACAATCTCTAATTTCTTTTTTCATTTTTTAGATAAATCATTTATAAATTTAATAAACTTTTCTTGCCCAAATAAGACTATTCCTTTTTTAACTGCATCTACAAAAACTTTATTTGGTTTTTTAAGCTCAGCCTTAAATTCTGCAGATGTAAGATTTATAAGATGAATTTTTTTAATTTGAGTTTTTTGTATTTTTTTTATTATTTCTTCTATCAATAAAAAATTTTTTTTGCTAATTATTCCTAAAAGGTCTATATCATTCGCTTCTTTTGGTGAATGTATTATACTGCCATAAATTAAAAGAAAGTCTAATTTAGATTCTAATTCTTTAAAATTACTTAACCATCTTGGATTTTTTATTGATTCTTCTGTTAAAGCAAGAGCCAAAGTTTTAACTAAAAGTGGATTTTTCCAGTTTAACAGAATATTGTATGTGCTAGTTTTTCCTTCACCAACTGAGGAAAGAAAGATTAGTTGTTCAGTTTCTAATTTTTTGAGAACTTTCCATGTTCCTACTCTGCTCATATCTATTTCTTTTGATAAAACTGTTATTGTGGGTTTTATAGTGAAATCTTTTAATAATAATTTCAATATTCTAATGTTGGGTTTTACTGTTTCCATTTTGTTAATAGTTATTAACTAATTGTTAATAAGGATATATAAATCTTTCTATTATCTTAAGGCTTTTTGCTTAGGGTAGTTAAATTAAAGAGTTTATTTGAGAGCTATAGATTAAGGCAGTATTTTATATATTTCTTGTTTTGTTGTTGTTTGTATTTTTCAAACAATTGTTTGTATACTTCCAACAGTTAGATGGTTCCATCCTATTATAAAGATTTTTTACTCTCAATAACCCTTTCTAATTGAAGAGCCTTTACTATATCCATTATCTCTCTCAGATGCTTATCTTGAGATTTTAATTGTTCTTGCAGTAAATCAATCTCATTGCATTTAGTTTGTAGTTGTTTTTCAAGTAAGGGTTTGCTTGTATCGATGTAAAGATCCTCTTCTTGAATTGTGTCTTTCATCCCTAAAAGTTCTGTATAATAGAAAATCATATCACTTTTTTTCCAACCAAATCGGTACTTTAAAGCAGACTCAGATTTGTATCTTAATAGCCAATAGCACGCTGAACTATGTCTAAAATCGTATACGGAAATGCCGTTAGTAATTGT
>JAGVZY010000015.1 GCA_018302225.1 Candidatus Woesearchaeota archaeon | reverse complement strand
TTTAAGACAAGAAAAATGTTTCCCAAAAACTACGAAGGAGGTCGAAATTCCACTACAGACTAAAGTCTGTTAAGAGTTTCCTTTCGACAAGAATGAAAATGGAATATACCCAACAATTCTATGTGAAGAATAACAAAGAATTATATTTATTAGATGAATTGAAAAAATGTAAGATTTGTGAGTCTATTAACAAAACCTACAAAGAAATGAGCATTTGCCCCGAATGTGGCAGAATAGTTTGTCAAAGACATGTAAAAATAGATTACTTAGATAAAAAAACACCTATATGCAATCTGCATGCTAAACCCTTAAAACTTTGGATACAAACCAAATATTTTGCTAAAAAAGAAAACTTAAGTAAATATAATAATTGGTGGAAATCTCAAAATTTCTTAAAACGCGTATATGAAGATAAAATTATATTTGGATTAATGTTATTAGTCTTAGTTTTTTAATTTTTAGTTTATTCTATTTATTTTAAAGAGGTGACTACTTTTCTCTCTTTTTGTGGTCACCCAATTCTTTTTCTAACTGCTTGTATTGATTAATATAAAATTGAATAGTGGGTTTTAAATCTTTATTTAATTCATAAGCTCGGAGTGATTCGTAATATTCTTTTCTATTTTTGAAGGTTATATTAATTGGAGGTAAATTATGTTTAATTAAAATATTATTTAATAATATTCTTCCCACCCGACCATTACCATCTGCAAAAGGATGTATGTTTTCAAATTGGTTGTGAACAACTGCTCCAAGAACCAAAGCAGGATATTTACTTTTATTTAATTCATACCAATTAACTAAACTCTTAAGCAAATTTGTTATTCTTGCTTGTGGCGCACCTTCATGAATAATATTTCTATTGGCATCTAAGACAACAACTTCTTCTCCTTTTTTTCTTAGTTTTCCTGAAAAAGGTTTTGAATTCTTAAACACAATTTTATGAATTTTCTTAATTAAAAAAAGGGAAATGTGTTCTTTAGTTCCACGGATGAATCTTATAGCTTCTTCTACACCATAGGCTTCAGCAATATCCTCTTTAGATTTATCAGGCCATTTGTCTTCTTCTAATAAATTCTTTACTTCTTTTTGATTTAATTTACTGCCTTCTATAGCATTAGTATTATAAGTAAATAATTCCGAGAAGTTTTTCCAGTCTTGCTCAGATAAATGAGATATCTTTAAGGGGATTTGTTTTTCTAATGATTTTATTAAGAGAATTTCTTCCTTAGAGAGCTCAAACTGTAATGGGTCTTTAATAATATTATATTTATGGATTTCTTCTAAAATTAGTTTTTCTGCTATTTGTACTCTTTCTTTGAGTTTCTCTTTAGTTAAATCATGGCCAAGATATTTTCTGAGCTTATAGGTTTTAAGACCCTCTCTATACGAATAAGATAAGTAATACTTAATCTTCTTTCCAAATTTCCTCTTTTCTATGTTCATAAGAATATAATGGGTGACTACATATTTAAATGTTTCTATTTTTGGGACTACAAAATTATCTTTTCTTTTCATTGCGCATTTTTGTATACATTGCGCTTTCTAAATCTTCAAAAAAGCCATTTAGGGTTATAACTAAAAGATGTTTTCTTATCTTATTTGGGATCTTTTTCCAGTGAATAAAATCACACATTTCATTGACTATTGGCAATTTTTCCACCATTTTTTCTTTTTCTAATAAATCGGCTTCTAACCAATCTTTCCACCATTTTATTTCATATTCTTCTTCATTTTTTCTTTTTTTCATAATATTAAAAAGGGTTTATTTTTTATAAATTTTTGCCTTAATTGTAAAATAGAAATCTTCATCTTGTGATTCTGTAGTACACTTTATGTTAACCTTTGGTTAACAACTGTTTACTGCGTAAACATTTGGTTTATTTTTAATAAACTGCTGTTCATTTATGAACATTTAGTCAATCAATTATATTAATATGCGTTGCTTTCTAGTAAGAAGTATATGTAGCTGCTGAAAGGCAATTGGAAGATATTTTATAATTTAATTCTCTTTTTATGCTTGATTAAAGCAGCTTTATTTTTCTCTAAGAACGCGTTAAACATTTTTCTAAAATCTTTATTTTTAAAATGAGAGATTAAAAATAATCTCTTTTCAAAGAAATTTACTTGTTTGAGTCTTTTAATATAATTTAAAGAATTCTGTCTAAATATTTCGTAATTTAATTTTAATTGAATTAAATTCTTTTGATTAAATAAATTAACTTGTTTTTTAATTCTTTGAGCTATACCTAATGAGTTAAAGAAATCTATAGTTATAGTAACATAAAAAAGTTCTAATAAAATAAATATACTCCAAGAATTAGAACTAAAATTTATAAGTAAATTAAGAGGTCTTAATAAAAATCGATAAAGTAAACTAATCAATAAAATCCAATAAATACTGTATTTTAAACAAATTATTCCTTTAAAGTTTAAAAATTCGTTTGAATAATCCCATAATCTTAAATTATAAAAATTAATGAAAAATAAGCCAGTAAATAATTCTATTAAAGTAACTAAAAATCCACCAAATAAAATTTTTAAAAAAATATTAATATTTAATGAAAAAAGAATATAAAGCAAAACTATTCCAAACCCGTAAATCGGTAGGTAAGGTCCAAACAAGAAACCTCTATTAATTAATTTCTTTTTAGTAACTAAAGCATATAAAACTTCTAAAATCCATCCGAGAAGGCTAGCCACGCAAAAGATTAAAAGAAATGGATATATTGCCGTCATAAATAGATAGTTTATAAACTTCTTTTTATAGTTTGTTATTTTATTCTTAATAAACTAATTAGAATTAAGCTTAATGTAAAAAAGAATTAATCTGTTTTAAATTGATAAATCGTTGCACCTGCAAACTCTGCAATGGAATAAATTCCGTAAAAAAGATATTGTTTATTTGCCAAGAGTATTGAATTTATTTGGGATCCATATAAAAATCTCCCATAAGGTGTTAGTTTGATGGTTGGCTCTTTTTTTTCAAAATCAGCACCAAACTTAAGTTTGCCTGTTAATTCTGCTTGATTAGCTATTTTTTCTAATTCAGATGTGGCAGTAATAATTCCATCATTTTTAATTAAATTTTGAAATAAATTAAATTCTTCTAATCCTAAAAGAACATTTTTTTGAGGATAAGCGGTAGAACAAACTATATGCCGCGTAATTGCTTTTAAAGGTCTCATGATACAATCCAAAATATAAGGTTTTATAAATCTATTGTGAGATTTTAGGCAAGAAGGCATAAAAATGACAGTTAAAAAAGGAGATAAAGTAAAAGTAGAATATGAAGGAAGTTTTGATAATGAAGAAATTTTTGATAGTTCAAAGGGAACTCCCCTAGAATTTGAAGTTGGCACAAAACAAGTTATCAAAGGATTTGATGATGCAGTTTTAGGAATGAAAATCGAACAAGAAAAGACAATTAAGATTTTACCTCATGAAGGTTATGGAGAGAGAGTAGAAGATTTGAAAAAGACTATCCCAAGAGATCAATTCCCAAAAAATCAAAAAATAGAAGAAGGAATGATGTTAGGAATTAGATTGCCAGATGGAAGACAAATTCCTGCAATTATCACACACGTTTGTGATAAAGATATTATAATTGATATGAATCATCCAATGGCTGGAAAAGTATTAAATTTTAAAATAAAGCTTGTAGAAATAGTTGCAAGCTAATTTATTTTTTTAAAACAATAAAGTTTAAAAAGAAAAAGTTTCTATAAAATCAAGTGAAAATTCCACTTAAACTCCCAGTTAAATTACCTGTACAAATTATAAGTTATGAATCTCTAGTAAAATACCAATTATTTATTTTAATGGGTTTTATTATGGCTGTTGGTTCTGCTTTAAATGCTTTAGAAATAATAAAAATTTCTTCTGATTGGTTTTGGTGTTTAGCAGGATTAGCAATAGTAATTGAAGGTTTAACTTCTCTGATTAAGCAGAAAAAATTTGATAAAAAGTATAAAATTGTAGAAAAAGAAGAAGTTAAATAGGCTTTCATTCCAGATTTACTTTTTTTCCGTTTAATCTTACTATTTTTCCTGGTGCTCCAACAACTGTGCAATTAGCAGGAACATTTTTGTTTATAATTACAGGCTCTGCGCCAATTTTTACATTATTTCCAATTGTAATTGGTCCAAGAATTGTTGCTGCAGTTCCAATTGTGATATTATTACCCACTGTCGGATGTCTTTTTCCTATGTGCTTTCCAGTTCCACCAAGAGTAACATTATGAAATAAAATGCAATTATTTCCTAGACTTGCAGTTTCACCAATAACTACGCCAAGACCATGATCTATAAAAAATCCTTTTTCTATTTTTGCACTCGGATGAATTTCTATGCCCTTTAAAAATCTTGAGATTTGTGAAATTAATCTTGGATAAAAGGGATTTTTATTTGATATAAAGGATGTGCAAAATATCTATGTAAAACAATTGCATGCAAACAAGGATAGAGTATAAATTCTATATTTTTACAAGCTGGATCATTTTTATATATTAATTTAATATCTTCGAACATTTTTTAATTTTCAAAAGTATAAATATTTAAAGGTTTAGATTAACCTATTTAAATATGAATAAAAAGCCTGAATTGATGGCTCCTGCAGGAGATTGGATAATGTTAAAGGTAGCAATAAATGCAGGTGCAAATGCTATTTATTTTGGATTAAAAGAATTAAATATGAGAGCTGAAGCTGAGAATTTTAAAATTTCTGAGTTAGATCAGATTGTGGGGGAGTGTCATAAAAATAAAGTTAAAGCTTATTTAACATTAAATACAATTATTTATGAAACTGAAATAGTAAAAGTAAAAGAAATTTTAATAAAAGCAAAAAAAGCAAAGATAGATGCTATAATTGCTTGGGACTTTGCAATAATTAAAGAGGCAAAAAAATTGAAATTAAATGTGTTTTTATCTACACAGGCCTCAGTTGCAAATTCAGAAGCTGTTGAAGAGTATAAAAAGTTAGGAATAAAGAGAATTGTTTTGGCAAGAGAATGTAGTTTGGATCAAATTAAAAAAATAAAATCTAAAACCAAATTGCAAGTTGAAGTTTTTATTCATGGTGCGATGTGTGTTTCTCTAAGTGGAAGATGTTTTATGAGTCATCATTTGTTTGGAAAAAGCGCCAATAGAGGAGAATGTTTACAACCTTGTAGAAGACAATATTTAATAAAAGATGCTGAAGAACCAAACGAATTAATTTTAGGAAAAGATTATGTTATGTCTCCTAAAGATTTGTGTACTATTAATTTTATTGATAAAATAATTGAAACTAAAGCTGATGCTTTTAAAATTGAAGGTAGAAAAAGAAGTGCAGAGTATGTTTATACTGTTGTTTCTGCTTATCGAAAAGCAATAGATTTATATTTCAAGAAAAAATTAAACTTAAAAATCAAAGATGACTTATCTTCTGAATTAGAAAAAGTTTATAATCGTGGATTTTCAAGTGGATTTTATTTTAGAAAGCCTTCTGGAAATGATTTTATTGATGTTCATGGTTCAAAAGCAACTGAAAGAAAAGTTTATGTTGGAAAAGTTTTGAATTTTTATAATAAAATAAAAGTTGCTGCAATTAAAATCTATGCTGCTGAATTAAAATTAGGAGATGAAATTTTAGTTCAAGGAAAAACTACTGGCGTGATAAAACAAGAATTAAAAAGTATGGAAGTAGAAAATAAAAAAATAAAATCTGCAAAAAAAGGAAAGATAGTTGCAATAAAGCTCGATAAAATTGCAAGAATAAATGATTCAGTTTATAAAATTAAAAAAGTTAAATAATCCTGCCAGAGTCACATAACCAGGTAGTGTGTCGGTCTCGAAAACCGATGTCCTTCGGGACTTGTAGGTTCAAATCCTGCCTCTGGCGTCAATTATCTGATAAATAAATTATAAGTGGGATTTCTTTTTAGTTTTGTTTTTGTTATGCTCTCAAAATTACTTAAAAAGTGTTTGCATTTTGATGCTTTGCTAAAATTGTAAGAGTTAGAGGGATTATGAGCCAAATCTGAAAGTGAAACTATTTTGATTTTTGTATTTTGAATTGTACTTTCTTTAACTATTTCAAAATTATAATTATTTGGAACTGTTTTTAATAATTCTACTAATTCCTGAGTAGAATAAGATTTAATTTTAGTTTTAGGACTTTTAACTCTTTCAAGAATCAAATCTAAATTTGTTCTTTCTATATCTATTCCAATTTTACTCCAATCAAAATGTTTTCCAGGATCAGTATGATTTCCTAATTGATGATGATATTTGCTATCTGGATCTCCTGTGTAAGAAGCCATGCCATGCCCAATTACTAAATAATCTGGAAATTTATATCTTTCTTGAAGTTGTTCTTTTAATCTTTCTAAGGTTTTATATTGGGCATTAGTTGGATTAGATTTACAATTTCCACTTAATTCTGCGCCAATAAAAGTCATATTTAAAGAAAATTCATTTTTTAATCTTTCATCAAGAGTTCCTAAACATCTTTCTTCAAATCCGTTAAACATACTAAATCCTGCATGGTTTGATTTGTATTTTGGTGGAATTATAATTCTTAAATCACCATTGTTCATAATTAAATAGTTTGCACTTTGATCTCTAATTAAAACTTTTAAACTTAAGGTGTCATTTAGTTCTGTTCTGTGAACCACCATACCAAATCTATTTTTTGCAGATACAGAATTATCACTATAATATATACCTAAATTGTAAAAGATATAGTCCGGTCTTAAATATTTATGTTTAAAATTGTAAGAAGGTTTGATTAAATTTTTTGAGACAATTTTTGATTTAGCTAGGCTATCCCTATAAGGAAATATACTAAGAAATCCAGTTAATAATAATGAAATTAGTTTTTTGTTCATTTTTCGGGTTGTAAGCCATAATAAATAATAAGCTGAAAGATTTAAGAAAGTTTTGAAGAGTCTAAAAAGGGTTTAGAGAGGTTTAATTTGATTATATTTATATAGTTTTTCGCCTTTTTAAATAAATATGTTATATATAATAGGTATTGGATTAAGTGAGAAAACTGATATCTCTATGAAAGGTTTGTGGGCAATTAGACAATGTCAGACGATATTTTTAGAGGGCTATACTTCTGCATTATCTTCATCTCTTGAAGAAATGGAAGATTTTTATGGTAAAAAGATAACTGTACTAGATAGAGAAGATGTTGAACAAGCTGGAGATGCCATTGTTGAAAAAGCATCTAAATCAGATGTTGCATTTTTAGTTGTTGGTGATGTTTTTTCAGCCACGACCCATATAGATATATGGCTAAGAGCAAAAAAAGCTAAAATTCCTGTAAGAGTTATACATGGAAGTTCAGTTATTACAGCTGTAGGAATTACAGGTTTAGAAGTTTATAACTTTGGAAAAGTTGCTTCAATTCCCTATCCAAAAGAAAATTTTAAAGTTGAAAGTTTTTATGATGTTTTGAAAATGAACAAACAAAATGGATTGCATACTTTGTTTTTATTAGATTTAGATCCTAAAAAAGACAAATTTATGACTGTTAGAGAAGCTATTAACCTTTTATTAGAAGTTGAAAAATCTAGAAATGATAAATTATTTACAGAGGAAACATTTTGTGTTGCTTGCGCAGCTTTAGGAAGCTCTGAGCCAGAAATCGAGTATGGAAAAACAAGATATTTACATAATCTTGAGAAGGAACCAAGATGTTTAATTGTTCCTGGAAACTTACATTTTATGGAAGAAGAAGCTTTAAATTATTGGAAAGTGAAACATGAGTGATTTTAATTCTAAAGAGATTGAAAAATATATTCATAATAGTAAATTAAGAATAAGAGTAAAACTAGGAACACAGAAAACTGAAATTGTGGGTTGGGATGATAAACTGAAAGTTTTAAAAGTCCATATTCATGCTAAAGCTGAAGATAATAAAGCAAATATTGAGATTATAAAATTATTTTCTAAACTACTAAAGAAAAAAATTGCTTTAATAGGATTGAAAAGCAGAGATAAAATTATTATAATTAATTAACCAAAAGAAATTAAGGGTTTTAGACTTTCTTCAATTAAATCTCCTGTTTCTGCAGAGATTTTTAAGTTTAAAGTTTTAAAATTTGCAGTTAAATAAGTGATATTCCAAATATCTTGTTTCTTTCTATTTTGGATTATGATAATTATTTTGTAAGGCCTTTCATTTGAATAATTTTTTTCTCTTATTCTTTCAACTTTTTCTAGAATAGCTTCAAAAGAGATTTTTAAATTTTTTATGTTTACTTTGTGAACTTCTTCATCAGCTTTTACTATTTCTGTTGTTTTCTTAACATTTATTTTTTTATCTTCAAAAGTAAAACTAAACATACATCCAGAATCTTTGTCAAAAAAGTCAATTTGCCAGTCCCCATAATCTCCAGAGTCATAGTTTTGCTTTTCTAATAGAATAAAACCATCTGCGAGAATTAAGTTTTTACATGTTTTTTTGAGGTCTTTAAACTCTTTACTAGACTCTATCTTTTTAACATCTTCTTTAAACTTTTCAAGCATAGTTTAAAGGCTAGGTGTTTGGTTTAAATATTTTATGAAAAAGTTTTATAAAGGCAGGATTACTTATTTTATAATATAATTAATAGGTAAAAATGGTGCTAAATCAAGCTAATAAAGGAAGAATTGAAGATTATCTTATGCCTGCTAAAAAACTAGATTTACTTTCTGAAGAGCCTATACCCGATAGTTTAGTTGGAAGAAGAGTTCATGAATGGATTAAAAGATCTGCTGAAGATTTAAATGTACCTGGCCAAAACAATATAGAATCTTTTAATTTTATATTTAAAACTTTTCAAAGTGAAATCACTGGAAAAATATTATCTTTATACCCAGATATAATCTATGCTTTTGGAGATACAATGAGTGAAGTTGACTATGGTAGAGTTGGAAAAGAAGTACCTAATGAAATTTTATTTGCATTTAAGAATGCAGGTAAGATTGTTGAAGCTTTAAAAAACTATTATTATCGAAATGAAAACCCTAAAATTGATGTAATTACTCCTAAAAGATTTTGGCAAATTTATGGGAGATTTTTAGATACAGATTACATTAACGATACAGACATAAATAATACTGAAGAATTATCTTAAAATTATTTTCTTTCTTTTATTTCTTTAAGAATTCTTTCTATAAATAAATTAATTTTTTCTGTTTTTATTTTACCATCTAAAGTTCTTACTGCTAATTCTTTGTTTTGAATTTCTCTATCACCTATTGTAAGGATATAAGGAATATAATTTAATTGAGCGTCTCTAACTTTCTTACTCATAGATTCGTTTCTTGTGTCTATTTCTACTCTAATATCTAACTCTTTTAATTTTTGAGACAATTTTTTAACATATTCTTTTTGAGCATCTGTAATTGTAAGTAAAATAACCTGAACAGGTGAGAGCCATAAAGGGAATTGTCCGGCATAATGTTCTATTAATATTCCTATAAATCTTTCAAGTGAACCATAAATTGCTCTGTGTAACATAACTGGGCGATGTTTTTTTCCATCTTTACCTTCATAAGTTAAATCAAATCTTTCGGGCATTGCCATATCTAATTGTATTGTTCCACATTGCCAAGTTCTTGCAATTGCATCTTTAATATGGAAATCTATTTTTGGGCCGTAAAATGCACCTTGGCTTTCATTTAATTTAAAATCTAATTTAAGCTCTTTAAGAGCCTTTTTAAGTGAATCTTCTGCATAATCCCATTGTTCTTTTGTACCTATAGATTTTTCTGGTCTTGTAGAGATTTCTACAGAATAAGTAAATCCGAATTGTTTGTAAATTCTGCCAACTAATTTTATTATGTCTATAACTTCATCTTTAATTTGCTCATCAGTTATGAAAATATGTGCATCATCTTGTGTAAATCTTCTTACTCTAAATAATCCATAAGTAACACCTGACATCTCATGTCTATGAACTAAACCTAGTTCTGCAACTTTTAATGGAAACTCTTTATAAGAATGTAATTTTTCATTATATAATAACATTCCACCTGGACAGTTCATAGGTTTTACTGCAAAGTCTCTATTATCTACTTTTGTAAAATACATATTTTCTTTATAATTATCCCAGTGTCCAGATTTTAACCATAATTCTTTATCTAATATAATGGGTGTTTCAATTTCTTGATAATTCTCTTGTTGATGTAATTCTCTCCAAAATTTAATTAATTCATTTTTTATAATCATCCCATTATTGTGCCAGAAAGGCATTGCTGGAGCTTCTGAATGAAATGAAAATAAATCTAGTTTTTTTCCTAAGTGGAGGTGATTTCTTTTTTCAGCTTCTTCTAAAAGCTTTAAATAATTATTTAATTCGTCTTTAGTTTTAAATGCTAAACCATAAATTCTTTGTAATTGTTTATTATCAGAATTTCCTTTCCAATATGCACCAGAAACTTTTGTCAATTTGAATGCTTTTATTGCAGGAGTATAATTCACATGTGGACCCTTACACAAATCTATAAATTCTCCATTTTTATAAAAAGTTGGTTTATCTAATTCTTTTAATAATTCTAATTTATAAGGTTCATCTTTAAGAATCTCTTCTGCTTTTTTCTTTGTTGATTCAAATCTTTCAAATTTTTCATTTCTTTTTATGATTTCTTTCATCCTTTGTTCTATTTTTTCTAAATCTTCTGGTGTGAAAGTATGTTTTAAATCAAAATCATAATAAAAACCATTTTCAATTGCAGGACCAATTCCTAATTTAACATCTGGAAATAGTTCTTTTACTGCTTCTGCAAGTACATGGGCTGCAGAATGCCTAATAAGCTCCACTTTTGAAGATTCTGGAGCATTTTCTTCATCTTTTGCTGAACTAATTTTCATAAAAAAAGGGAGATAATAGGAGTATTTAAATCTAACTTAACTAAATCTTTGTAGGAGTAAAAAAATTAGTAAAGTTTTTATATAAGCTCAACATAAAAAAGAGTTATGAAAAAAGGTGTTTTATTAATATTCGGACTATTATTATTGATGGCTAATATAGCATTCGCGACAGTTTCTATCAACAATTTGGCAAGTACTACCTATAATTTAGGTAGGACTATTTCTGTAAATGGGTTTGTAGTTGAAAACCAGAATATAGAAGGCTTATTAAAAATGGGCATAGATTGTAATAATGGTTCCACATATTCAAATGTATTTTCAAAATATACTACACTAAAAGCAGATGAAAAAGAATTTTTCTCTGAGAAATTAAATATCCCTTCGGATGCTGAAGGAAGATGTATTATTAAAGCAAGTTTTTCATGGGATAGTGAAATAGATGAAGCTGAAAGTTCTTATTTTACAGTGTCTAACGCATTAACTATTAAAACTATATTGTCTGATTATACCCCTACACCTGGCTCAGAGATTATTGTTTCTGGTGATGTTAAACTTGCATCAGGAGAAAATCTTGAAAATGGGGTTGCATATATAATAATCGATTCTAAAATTGACAAAGCTGAGGTTGTTAGAGGTTTTTTTGAAAAGAAAATAGAATTAAATACAAATATAGAATCTGGAGCACATATTATTAAAGTTGAAGCAAGTGATGTTTTAGGTAATATAGGCAATGATGAAACTACATTTACTGTAGATGCCATACCAACTGCATTGAAAATTGTCGTTGACAAAATGAGTTATGGACCGGGAGAGACAGTTGTTGTAAATGCTGAATTAAAAGATCAAACTGGTGAATTATTGGCTGATCAAGCCTCGGTAGTTTTAAGAGATCCAAATGGGGTTGTTAAGTTAAAAAAAGTAATTAATACTGATGAAGATTTTAATATAGTCTTAGAAGGATTAGCTATTCCTGGAACCTGGATTATAGCGGGTGAATCTAAAGATTATTTATCAGAAGCCAAATTCATTGTTGAAAAATCTGAAAAAGTGGATGTTGCGGTTTCTGGAACTATAGTTACTATTCAAAATATAGGTAATGTTGAGTATAAAAAACCGGTTGAAATTAATTTAAGAAGTGATGCAAAGAATTATAGAATCATAAAAAACGTAAATCTAAAAGTAAATGAAAGTATTTTATATGACTTAAAAGAGGAATCAGTTAAATATGGGGCGTATGATATTAAAATGCCGAGTTATCCAGAAATAACAGGACAAGTAGTCTATGAAAAAGTTCCTTTATCTAAATCGCCATGGACATATGTAATTTTAGCATTAGCTTTAGTTACAATAGGAGTATTAGTATTCAAGACAAGTAATGATTCTAGAAGAAAGGAAATAACCTGGCACAGAGATAGAATGGAAGGACAAAATATTCTTAGAAAAATAAAAGATCGGGGATATGTTCCTGCACAAAATAAAGCTAAATCAGATTCAATGACACCAACCAAAGAAGATTATCAGTTTTTAGTAAATCAGGCAAACAAAACTGACTCAAATTCTGGCGGTAATGTCTTTGATGTTTTTAAATAATTTTTTCTTTTTACTATGGTTAAATGCTCTGTATGTGGAAAAGAAATAGAAGAAGAGGACAAAGCAATACTTGACGTGCCCTTTGCAGGAGAAATATTAAATTTTTGTAGTTTGAAATGTATGAACGGAGATTCCAAAGATGAGTGAACTTCAAGATATGTTTGTTTATTTTGGACAATTGAAAGATCGTGTAAGAAGAGTTATAGATCCTAGTACTGCGCAAATCTATGACAATGGTTTAAAAGCAAATGTAGATTATGTTAGAAAAGCTAGTGTTAATATTATTGAATTAAGGAAGTTTCTAAATGAGAATGCTACTAAGTATGAAATTGATTTTAAAGAGGCAATAAGACTTATCGAAGAAATTTATAGAGACATAAATGCTTTGATGGATAATAATTTTGTTAATTATAAAGTTAATGCCTGGGGCAGTAAAACGGTTACTAAACAAATTAATGAAAAGATGTATGAAGTTGATCTAAAATTAAATAGAGAATATATAGAACATACTAAGAAAAAAAACGATGAAGCTAAAAAAGCTCATGAAGATCAACCTTTTGGTTTAAGAAGAAAAACCGAATCTGCTAGTTCTGTTGGTTTGATTTAATTTCTTTTACAAACATAATATCAATGCCTATATCTTTTTGTTTGTAGTCTTTAAGAATTTTTGAAACCTTATTTAATTTCTTTGATTTCTTTAAACAAGTAATTATAATTAGTTTTTGTGCAACTCTTTCTATTTCTTTTATTGCCTTTTTTATATCTTTAAAATTTTGAATTGCTGTAACTGAAATTACTGTATAAAAAGATTTATTTTTAAAAGGTAAAGATTCTGCCTCTCTGACTAAAAATTTGATTTTTGGGTAAGAAGATTTTGCAATTTTTATTAATTCTTTGGAAGGATCAATTCCAACCGAGTTGATTGTCTTTATGGTTGAAATTCCAGTGCCACAGCCTATGTCTAAAAGAGATTTAGACTTGTTTATACGGGGAATTATAAATTTTAGCTTGTTTAGCTGTTCTTCTTTGTGAAGTTCATTATATCCTTCTGAAATTGAATTATAATAGCCCATAAGAGCTTAATTTATAAAAAGATTTATATAGTTTTTTAAATATCTTATTAAAATAACAATTAAAAGAAGTAATTAAGATGAATGATTTGACAAATCAAACAATTGCTCTAAAAACAATTCAGGCCAGTAAATTAAAGGCTCTCGATGAAAGAGATTTTTGGCTTGTTAAAACCGATTCTAATTCTTTAATCGACCCAAATAGTAAGAGGGTTATCTTTAGGCTAAAGGAAATATCTCCTGATGCAGGAAAAATTAAAAAAGGAATTGATAATGAAATAGACTGGATAAATAAAAACTTCTGCGGTATAAATGGTAAGGATATTGCGCTATCATTAGAAAATATTCCAGAAATGATTTATAACGATTTAATTTATGCGTCTAATGCAAAACTCGTTAGACAAAATATTTATTTCTTTTTAACAGGATTAAGAAATTTAAAAAGCAGACAAGAGTTTCAACCTAGAAAATTTTCTATAATTAACCCCAGAAAAGATTTTTTCTTATACTCATGGTACAAAAGTCATGATGTATTGAAGGATGAATATTATAAAATTTTTGAAAATCATTCAGATTATAGAATGAGATATGTAAAAGAAAGAAAGGATTTAGATGAAATACTAAATAAAATAAATTCTAAAGAAATGCACAAAGATATAGAAAACGCTTTGGTGGTGCTTATTAAGGGTTGGGATGGAGCTATAAAAGACAGAAATTTGAAAATGATTATTCCCAATCTTAAAGAATATGATCAAGATATATATAGCCAAGATGAAATGAAAGAGATATATAAAAAAGAAAGATTTGAAAATTTGTATAAACAATTTGCAAGATTTATTGGAGAGATTAGAAGTAAGAATGGTAATTTTACAAATAATACAGATTTATATTCACTTTCTTTAATTTATTTAGAACTAGTTGCTAAGAAGATTGGATCTGCCAAAGCAATTTTAGAAAGATATAATAAAGGAATAGATTCTAAGCTAAATACTGAACAAATTATTCTTAGAAATGAAATAGCGCCAGACAAAATAATAGAAACGATGCATAAAATTAGAGAAGCCCAAGTAAAGAAGGCGCTTAATGATTATGGTTACATAGCATATCTTCAGGCAAAAGAGATTTTAGGAAAATTAGAAGACCCTTATTCTATTATTTGTGATAGATAATCTAAATTTATTAGTGTATCTTAACAAGGCTAACCGTAACATTTAAATATTAACTATAGTTTAATAAAATTAAACTGAATTTACTTGGGTAAATTATAGTTTAATAAAATTAAATATTCAAAGGAGTGTAAAATGACATTAAAACAATTTCTAACGCCTCAAGAAATAGAAGTATGGTATATATTGCCTGCATTAAGAAGAGCCATTGCATTAGAACTACAACATAAAGGTTTAAGGCAGAATAAAATTGCAGAGTTATTGGGAATAACAGAAGCGGCAGTATCTCAATATCTAAGTGGAAAACGTGGAACTGAGTTAAAATTTGAGATGGATGTTGCACAAAAAATAGAACAGTCTGCTGAAAAAATAAAAAATAATGGTGACTTGCTTGAAGAGATTGAAAGTTTATGTAAATTAATAAGAAATAAGATGATAACCTGCAAAATTCACAAAAAATATGGTGTGGCTAAAAAAACTTGCGAGGTTTGTTTTAAATGAAAAAATTAATTTATCTGGATAATTCGGCAACAACACCTCTCGATAAAGAAGTGTTTAAAGCGATGAAACCTTACTTCTCAAATAAATTTGGAAATGCATCTACTTTATATGGGTTAGGTTTAGAATCTAGAATGGCTATTGAAAAGGCAAGAGAGCAGATTGCAAAAGCTATAAATGCTGAGCCTGAAGAAATTTATTTTACATCTGGAGGAACTGAATCAAATAATTTAATTATAAAGAACTTTGATTCTGTTTTAACCAGTACTATTGAGCATCCGGCTGTATTAAATACTTGTAGATTGAGGAAGAATTGTGAAATTGTTAGTGTCGATAAAAAAGGCTATGTTAATTTAGAAGAATTAAAACAAAAATTAAATTCTAAAAAAATAAATTTAGTAACAATTATGCATTCAAATAATGAAATTGGGGCAATCCAACAAATAGAAAAAATACATAAATTATGTCAAGAAAAAAATATTCCATTACATACAGATGCAGTGCAAAGTTTTGGAAAAGTTGAGCTAGATACAAAGAATTTTGAAATGTTAAGTTTAAGTGCGCATAAGATTTATGGTCCAAAAGGCGTTGGAGCAGTTTATATTAATAAAAAAGTTAAAATTAAACCTCTTTTAATTGGTGGTGGACAAGAATCTGGATTAAGATCTGGAACTGAAAATGTTCCTGGAATTGCTGGTTTAGGGAAAGCAACTGAGATGGCTATTAAAAATATGGAAAAAGACAATTTAAGAATATCTAAACTAAGGGATTATCTTAAAAATAGGGTTTTAAAAGAAATTAAAGATTCTTGGGTAAATGGAGGGAATAATAGACTTTCGGGAAATATTCATTTTGGATTTAAGGGTATAGAAGGTGAAGCATTGATTCTAATGTTAGATGAATACGGAATTTGCGCAAGTACTGGAAGTGCTTGCTCTTCAAAGTCTCTAAAGTCTAGTCATGTCTTAAGTGCTATTGGACTAAAACCAGAAGATTCGCATGGTAGTTTAAGAATTACAATTGGAAAACAAAATACTAAACAAGAAATTGATTATGTTTGTGAGGTTTTACCAAAAATTGTTAAAAAATTAAGAGAGATAAGTTCAGAATATAAAGGGTGAAAATATGATATTATCTAAAGAAAAAATATTGGAAGAGATTAAAAATAAAAAAATTGTAATAACTAAAACTGAAATAGATGATACAACAATAAAACTTCATTTAGGTAATGAGTTTAGAATATTCAAAGAAGGAATTAAACAAATAGTGTTAACTGAAAATCAAGATTGTAAGAAATTTACTAAAGTTGTAAAGAAAAAAGAATATCTTTTGCAACCAGGTGAATTTATTTTAGGTGTAACAAAAGAAACAATAAAACTTCCAAATAATGTTGCGGGTTTATTAACAGGAAGAAGTAGGTTTGCTAGATTGGGTTTAAGTGTGCATTCTACTTCAAATTATGTTCATCCAGGAGTTAATAATAAACAGGTTTTAGAAATTAAAAATAATTTAAATAGGCCTATAGTCTTAAAGGAAGGAATGGGTATCTGTCAATTAATTTTATTTGGAGTTGAGGGAAAAGCAGGTTATAAAGGTAAATTCTGGAGGCAAAGTCATGTCTGATTCAAATATTTATAGTAAAAGAGTAATGGAATATTTTAAACATCCAAAATTTGTAGGTGAAATCAAGAATCCAGATGGACATGGAAAGAAAGGAAATGTTAGTTGCGGTGATGTAATGGAAGTTTTTATTAAAGTTGAAAAAAATAAAATTAAAGATATTAAATTTAAAACTTATGGTTGTGTTGCGGCAATTTCTTCTTCTGAAGCTTTGTGTAGGCTGGCTAAGGGCAAAACTTTAGAACAAGCCGAAAAAATAAATGACAAGGATATCGCGGAGCATCTTGGTAAATTACCTGCAATAAAGCATCATTGTTCTATATTGGGTTCTGAAACTTTGGAGGAAGCAATTAAAGATTATAGAAAAAAGCATAAAAAATGAGTTATTTCTTTCTCTGGATGTTATTTATAAGATTACAACACTGACAAATTTCTCCAGAACAAGGCTCTTTACATTTCTTACAAGATTTAGTATCTGGCAGAGAAGAATATTTCTTTTTTAACAAAGGTAAAATTTCTATAAAGGATTTTATTATTGAATTTTTTATTCCAGGATGATTTTGTTCAAAAGAATTTAACATATTTCTTACATCTCCTCTATAAGACTTATAAGTATAGGGACAGGAGTTATAATTTGAAGTAAATTTGTGAAGATAAGCATATGCAGTGGTTTCTTTTTCTGTTAAAAAGTAAAAGGGCTTAATTCTGCGTATAAATAAAGGATTGTCTTTTATACCTGTTATAGGTCCTAATCTTGCATTTACTTCTGGATTGTTTCTGAATTGATTCATAACTATAGCTTGAGATTCATCATCTAAGTTATGCCCTGTTGCAATTTTAGTTGTTTTTAACTTTCTTGCATATTTATTTAATAGATATCTTCTGAGAACGCCACAAACAGAACAGGGTTTTTCTTTCGAAAGTTCGAGTAATTGATCCAAAGTATAGCCGAACTCTTTTTTATATGAAAGGATGTTCAGCTTCAGATTTAATTGTTTACATAATTTTTTAGCATCTTTTATTGTTTTATCCCTATAATCTTTTATTCCCTCATCGATTAAAATAGGAATTAATTTAATATTTTTATTTTTAGAAGTAATTTTATTTAAAATATACAATAAACTTAATGAATCTTTTCCTCCCGATACTGCAACCGCAATATTATCATTTTTATCTACTAAATTAAATTGTCTAATTGTTTTAAAAACATTCTTTTCAAAATATTTATTAAAACAAGAGATACATAAATAAATGTTTGAGTTAGGAAGATTAAATACCGGATTTGTTTTACAACTTTTACAAGTCATTTTATCCTCCAGAAACCACTTCTAAAATTTTTAATTTATCTTTGTTTTTTAATCTTACAATTTCTGGTGTAAGTTGGTTATTTCTTGTTACTAAGACTATTGTGGGATTTAGATTTAATTCTATTAAAAGGTCTTTTACAGTTGAATTTTCTTTTAATTCTAATTTTTTTGAATTTTGATTACTTTTTTCTTTTTCAAATTCTATGAAGACTTGCATTTTTAACTGCCTCTTTAACAAGTTTTTCAACATCTAATTTTTCTTCTTCTTGTAAAATAATATTTAATTTCGATTTTGTAATGGGACATTGTGGAACTGCACCACAACAACTGTTTTGTGTTATTGAAATTTCAAAAGTTCCTATTTTCTTTGCAATGTTTATTACTTCTTGTTTATCTCTACATAATAAAGGTCTTAAGATTATTAACTTAATTGATTTATCAGTGTTAACCATATTCTCTAAAACTTGACTTGCTACTTGTCCTAAATTTTCTCCTGTTGCAAGATAGTCTGCTTTTTCTTTTTCTGCTAATTTTTCTGCAATTTTAAACATAAATCTTCTACATAAAACGCATCTGTATCTTGGATTACATTTTTTGATTATTTCAATTTGTAGGTTTCCATATGGAACAAGATAATAATTTTTAAAATTGAGTTTTTTGCATAATTTATCTATTTTGAGCTCTTTAGTTTGTCTCAAAGGATAATGATCAAAATGAACTGGAATTAGGTCTGTGCCCTGTTCTTTGAGCAAATAACCTGCTACAGGGCTATCTATACCTGACGACAGCAATAGTAAGGCTTTATTTCTTTTAAATTTTGCATTCATAAGGGGTATTTAAATCAAAGAGCTTTTAAAGGTTTTCTAAGAATTATTAAATTTTCACTAATTCAGCTATGACTTCTGAATGAAAGGTTTGTGGAAAAAAGTCGAACAAAGCTACACTTTTAATCTTGTATTTTCTGAATCTGGGAATATCTTTACCTAATTGCTGCGGGTTGCAAGAAATATAAATTATAACTTCAGGTAAAAGTTGATTTAAATGGTTTATTGTTTTTTGGTGCATTCCACTTCTTGGTGGGTCTAAAATAACAAACAAAGGTTTTATTTTTTCTAGGTTTAGTTTATTTATTTTTGCTGCATCAAGAGTAATTGCTTTTATATTTTTACAATTATTGTTTTTTGTATTTAATTCTGCAGATTCTGTACACTCAGTATTATTTTCAACTGTAAAAACTTGTTTAAATAAGTTTGAATTTATAATTCCAAATGTTCCTACTCCACCATATAAATCTAAAAGGTGGGCTTCTTGAGTTGGATACTGCTTTAACAAAGAATTACAATAAGAATGCATTTCTTCAAGTAATTTGGAGTTGTTTTGAAAAAAACCTTGTGAGGAATAAACAAAATTCTTATTTAAGATATTTTCTTTTAAAAATTTTGAACCCTTGATTACTAAAATTTCTTTAGATATACTTAATTCTGAATTTGAAGGTGTATAAGCAACTAAAACCTTTTTTGCAGTTGTATTTTTTGAAAAGTGTTTTATTTTTTTTATGGCTTGTTCAATTCTAAATGAATCTGAATTTAAAACGAATGAAATTGATGAATCTGATTTTGGAGTTCTTATAACTGCATATTTAAAAGTTCCTTTATAAGTTTTAAAGTCGAAATGGTCTACTTCTTTAAAAAAATCCCTTAATTCGATTAAAAGGGAGTTTATTTGTTGTTCTGCAATAATACATTGGTCTATATCTAAAATTTGGTTTGGAGTATCTTTTTCTCTAAAACCTAAACCTTTTTCATGAAAAACAAAGTCCATTCTATTTCTATAATTAAATTCGTTGGCTGAGAAGAGGTCTATTTCTGAATTTTTAATCTTTAAGAGACTAGCAAGTAAGTTCTTTTTATTTATTAACTGAGTTTTATAGGGGATATGTTGAGAAGTACAACCACCACATTTACCATAATATTTGCATATTTCAGCCATAACTTAAAATTTATGGGTTAGCTTAAAAAGATTTCCAAAAAGAAAATTTATAAACTTGGGTTATTGATTAAACCTATGGATATAGATTTAAAGATTTTATTGGATAAAGTAAGAAGGAATTATCCAAAAGAGGATTTAAGTTTAATTGAAGAAGCTTATAATTTTTCTAAAGAAAAGCACTCTGGTGAAAAGAGGGTTTCTGGAGAAGATTTTTTTATACACCCTTATAATGTAGCTTTAATCTTAGCAGATTTAGGATTAGACCCCGAGACAATTGTTGCAGGTTTATTACATGATACCTTAGAAGATACTTCAACAAAAATAGATGAAATAAAAAAGTTTGGAGAAAAAGTTTATGAACTTGTTGAAGGAGTCACTTTGCTAAAAAAAGTAAAAAATGCTTCTGCAAAAAAATTAAGTAAGCATGAATGGGCGGCTGAAAAAGTAAGAAAAGTTATTTTGTCGTCTGTAAGGGATATAAGAGTAATATTTGTTAAACTTGCAGACAAACTACATAATGCAAGAACATTAGAATACTTGGACTTAGAAAGTAGAAAGAGAATATCTCAAGAAATATTGGATGTTTACGCTCCTCTGGCTTACAAACTAGGCATAATAAATCTAAAGCATGAGCTTGAAAATTTAGCTTTTAAAAATTTATATCCCAAAGAATATTCTGAATTAGTTGGAAAAATAAGAAGAAAGGAAAATAAGAGCCAACAGGTGATTGAAAGGGCAATATTAGACATAAAAGAATTACTTAAACAGCAAAATATAGACGCTAAAGTGTATGGAAGGCAAAAAGAGGTTTATGGTGTCTATAAAAAAATACATGGAAAAATTGATGATTTAAACAAAATTTATGATTTGTTTGCAATAAGAATAATTACAAAAGATATTAAAGATACTTATAAAGCCTTAGACTTAATTACTAAAAAATGGAATGGAATTCCTGGAAGATTAAAAGATTACATTGCTCAGCCTAAAAAAAATGGTTACCAAAGCATCCATATTGGAATAAATTATTCTAGAAATCCTTTAGAAATACAAATAAGAACTGGAGAAATGCATGAAATTGCAGAACATGGCTTGGCTGCACATTGGAGTTATAAGAATGTAAAAGACTCTGAAATAGATGATAAAATAAAATGGTTAAAACAAGTATTGGATTGGCAGAGAGAATTAAAAAGTGAAAAAAAATTTACAAAGAATCTAAAAATAGAAGTATTTGAAGATTTAATATTTGTGTTTACTCCAAATGGAGATTTAATTGAACTTCCACATGACTCTACAGTTGTTGATTTTGCATATGCCATCCACAGTACAATAGGTGATAGATGTACAGGTGCAAAAATAAATGATTCTTTTTATGGAATATCACATACTCTAAGAAATGGAGATATTATTGAGATTATTACTTCTAAGAATCATAAACCTAATCGAGATTGGTTAAAATTTGTAATTACAAGTAAAGCAAGAAGTAAAATTAATAGTACAATAAGAGCGACTAGTAATATACCTACTAATGCCCAAAGAGTTAAAATTCCTGTTAAAAGAAAATTTAGTTTGTTTAATCTTAATACTAATTTTCCTGTTGCTTCAATTAAACTTGCTGTTTGCTGTGATCCTTTACCTGGAGACTTAATTGAAGGATTTCTAGCTGGAACAGGAAAGTTAACTATTCATAAAAAAGGTTGTATAAAAAGTTCAAGAAATTCTGATAAAATTAAAGTAGACTGGGCAGAGGCTATTGAAGGGATTGTTAATTTAAAAGTTTTAGCTAATGAAAGAGTAGGAATATTAACTGAATTGTTAAATGTAATTACGACTATGAAATTGAATATAGATTCTGCTAAAGCTAAAAACTCTGGAAATCAGACTGTGGCTTGCTATTTTGGTGTTTTGGTTGAAAATTTAAATAAGTTAAAGTTGCTAATTAAAAGATTGGAAAAGATAAAAAGTGTTAAAACTGTTTCAATTGAACTGAGTTAATTACCTATATATTTAGAATAAATAGATTTAGCTTCTTCTAGAGATTTGGCTTTTATTATTACCCTACCATCTTCAAAGAAAATATTGTTATTATAATTTACGTAAGAATCCATTTTTCTTGCATTTGGAAGATTTTTAGAAAGATTTGTAAGATTTAATTTTGGTCCGGTAATTTGATAAGTGCCGACACCACATAATTTTATTGCATCTGTTGCTTTTTCTCCATTAAGAAATTCGTAATTTCCTGAGCAAGCAGGACATTTTTGTAATTTTTTTGTTTTAGTTTTAGAAAGTTTGCCTTTCCATATTTCGAAATGAATTAATTCTTTTGAATAAGCTTGTTTTGTGATAATTTTTATTGTTTCTGTTACTTGTAGTGCTGAGATTGCTGCAGGTATTGTATTAATTATTCCTTCTGTGTCGCAAGTTCCCAATTGAGATGTTGGTGGTTGAAATATGCATCTAAAACAAGGTGTTTTTTTGGGAATAATATTCATGACCATACCTTCTGAACCTAAAACTGCAGAATATATCCAGGGGATATTATTTTTTAATGCAAAGTCATTAATTAGAAATCTTGTTTCCATATTATCTGTACAATCTAAGATTAAATCTGATTTTAATAAAGAACTATTCTTATGAGTTAAATCTGCAAAGTAAGATTTTATTTGTATTTTTGAGTTTATTTGTAAAAGTTTTTCTGTTAGTACTTCGGTTTTTAGTCTGCCTATATCTTGCTCGCCATAAACATTTTGTCTCTGTAAATTGGATTCTTCAATAACATCTCTATCTATTAAAGTTAATTTGTTTATTCCTGCTCTTACTAAGAAATTAGAAGTATATGAGCCTAAAGCACCTAAACCAACTATACAGACATGTGCCTTACTTAGAAAATCTTGTCCTTTTTGGCCTATTCTTTCAAATATAACTTGTTTTTCGTAACGCATAGTTTAACTGAGAAGGGGTTGATTTTTATACTTTTTGGATTAAAAAGCTTTAAATAGCTGTTTCTTATTTTCAAATCTATGGAACAAAAATGCGAGATGTGTAAGAAACCTTTAAAAGAAAAGGAAAGGCAATTATGTAAGAATTGCCGCAAAATAGTCAATAGTAAGTTTTAGCTAATTTTATAAATTTCGTGCTTTGGAAGTATTTCATCTGTTATTTTGTTTATTACTTGATCCACACTTAATTTTGTTGTATCTATGATATAATGGAAGTTTGACTTTGAATAAACATTTTCAATATCATACCATTTGTAATATCTCCTTGCATCTGATGTAGCTCTATCCTCAATTGCCATTTTCGCTTCATCTATACTTTTAAATTTTTCTTCTGATCTTCCTGCTTCAAAAACACGTTTAGCTCCTTCATTAGGATCTACATCTAAAAATATTTTGAGTGCATAAGGTATAAAAAAATAAGAAAGTCTTCCATCAACAATAAAATTATCTTCTTCTTGAGCCAACTTTTGCATATAGGCGTCTGCATCATTATCTGTATAAGCTTCATGCTCACCTATTTTATTTAATTCTGCTAAAGGAACTCCTTTTTCTTTAGCCATTTTTCTTCTTATTTCGCCTATAGAATAATGTGTGTAACTTATTTTTTCTGCTAATTTTTCTGCAAATGATCCTTTTCCTGAACCAGGTGGTCCTGAAATAGCAATAATATTTTTATGATAATAAGGTTTTAAAGTCGCGTAAATTTCTTTTAGAATTTCATCCTTACTGCGATTTCCGTCAATGAGATATACACCTGGAAATTGTTTTGCGAGGATATGGTATGTTGCTTGGACCCTACAAAGTTTTTCTTTTTCTTCAAATAACTCCATAGAAGATCTTGAAGCTTTGATTCTTTCTATACATACTTCTGGTGGGACATCAATTATAAATGTAGCGTCAGGGGTTCTAAAATAACTATTTAAACTTTTTAGCCATGAAATATCCGCATCTAAAGAACCATAAGCTATTGTTGAAAAAAAGTATCTATCTGTAATAATATTTCCTTTTTGCAAGGTTGGTAGAATTTCATCATCTAAATGATGTGATCTGTCTGCAGCAAATAATAACTGAAAACCCTTTGGATCTATTTTCCAGTTTTTTCTTAATACACCTCTAATCAATCCGCCAACAAGATTGTTTGTTGGTTCTTTTGTTTCGAAAGCTTTTCTTCCTGTTAGGTTTAATAAATCCTTTAATGCACCTACCTGTGTAGAAGAACCGGCACCATCACATCCTTCAATTGCTATAAATAAATTTCTTTTCATCTCAAAAAAACTGAGCTTATTTTATTTAAAAGGATTTACCAACTCTAATATAGATACAGAAAATGATATATTTTTTTATTACTAAAATTTACAAAAATGAGGATAGGTTTTTAAATCTATGGGGTATTTATAAACTATGAAGGAAATAAGTGAAGAAAGGCTAAAAAGGTACTTTAAAGTCACTAAAGAAGCGTTTGCTATGGCTAAAAAATCAGGAAATAGACTGCCTGAAATGGATAAGCAAAGAGCAGATTTTATAGATATGATATTTAGATATATTTCAGATGCAGAACATTTTTATAAAAAAGAAGATTATGTTAACGCTTTTGCTGCCTTAAATTATGCTCATGGTTGGTTGGATGCAGGTGCAAGATTAGGATTATTTGATGTTCATGATTCAGAATTATTCACAGTTGATTAAAATAAAAAAGTTTATAAACAAGTGTTTAAAGAAGTTTACTAAAATCTGAGAGTTGTTTTATCAAAAATTAATGAACTAAAACTATAAAATGAATAAAATATTAAAAAATGGAATGGTAGTATTGTTATCTGCTTATTTTTTAGCAGGAAATTATATGCCTAATAAAGTAAGTGAACAAAAAGTAAATAATCGTCAGGTAAAAAGTGTAGGAATGTACAACTTTTTACAGAATAGAGATCTTCACCTTATTAATGGGTTAGATGAAACTATTAATGAAGTAATGAATAAACTAGTAAAAGATTTCGGTCATGATCCTTATGAAGTACACTTACTTCTTTCTAATAAAGCTATTGATTTTGATTTGTATGCTCCTAAAAAAAGTAGATTAAAACTCTTGAAGCAAAAAAAGAAACCAAATTTTGATAATAGTTTTGGAAATTTATATCTTGAATATTATCAAGCAAAAAATCTTAAACTAGAAAATTTAAACTTAAAGAGTTTTGTCAATAAGTATAAACCTGAACTTAAAAAAGCTGAAGCGGAATTGGGTGTTGACTATAGATGTTTAGTTGGAATTGTAGGAATTGAAACAAAATATGGTAATCCAAATTATATTGGGAATCATAGGCCTGTAAATGTTTTTTTATCTTTGTATAAATTTGAACCAACTAAAAAAAACTTTGCAATCAGAGAGTTATCAGAATTACTTAAATTTGGGAAGAAAGCAGAAATACCGCCTTATAGACTAAATGATATACCTTCTTCCTATATGGGTTGTTTTGGTTTTGGACAGTATCTTCCAAGCACAGCAAATGAATATTATCCTGATGGCGATATTTGGAATATAAAGAAGACAATACATGCTTCTGCAAAATATCTTGCGGATAATGGATGGAATTCGGATTTAAATGGTGAGCCTTTACATCCCAATAATCCTAATTGGAAGGTTGTTAGAAAATATAATAGATCTGATGAATATATAAGAAATGTTGGAAATATTGCTGAATCTCTATCAGGGGAAATTTAAATGAGTGAGATAATATTTTTAGATGATATAAAAAAAGAAATTGTTAGTTCAGAGAAGTCTATATTAACTTTTGGATTTAAAAAATTTCAAGACGAGAAAAGAGGTGATTTTAATAATTTATTTTTTTATAATCACACATTTAATGATGAAGAACTTGATTATTTAGTTGAAATTGCAAAAGATGAAAAGGGGTTTAATTTGGGTCTTATGTTAAACCAACAATTTGAATCTACTTCTGATTACATAAATACAATTTCTAAGCTGTATAGATATTCTGAAGGTAAATTAAATTATTATTTAATCAGAAATCTTCAAAAAGATTCAACCCTTAGAGAAAATAAAGTTGTGAGATCTACACTCTTAGATGCTTATCACCTTTCTGGAACTCATGGTCCAATAAATATAGATAGGGCAGATTTAAAATATCTCCCAGGAGGCTCCTTAGATTTATTTAAAGAAAAAATAGATCAAATTAAAGTAAGATATGAATTTAAAAGTTTAAAACTTGTTTAAGCTACTGCTTGTGTGTATGTGGGCAGATAATGAACATTTCTATTTCCTTTTTTATTTAAATTTTCAACAGCTTGCTTTAAATGATTATCATTACTTAAAATAACCACATTAATATTTTGTCCTGCAAAATAAATTCCTTCAGCTAATATGTCTGCGTCTGTATTTGAAAGGCCATAATTTTGATCCAGTTTTTTAAGAATATAATCTTTAGTAATCGTTTCTCCGGGTCTAGCATTCTTTTGTATAGTTTTAACAGTTTTAATTATTTGATTCATTTTAGTATTATCTAGATTTTTTGGTGGCTTTCCTGTTTGAATAAATTCTTTTGCTATGAGATAATTTTCATTTTTAATAGTTCCTTCTAAAGAACTTTGGGCCCAATCTATGCAATGTTTATAATTATTGGGATCTTTTTCAATCTTATCTAAGATTATTACATTTTTTTCTAATATAGATTTGGTAGGATAATCGTGTACTTCATTTAAAACAGATTTTGTTATGTAGAAATTACCTTTACTAGTATTTAAAAGAGTTAATAATTTTTGAGTATTTTCTGAATAAGTAAAAATCGCTGAGCTATCTAAAATATAAATTATTTTTTCCCCTGCTGTTAAATTAGCCATTTCGTTAGCTAAATTAAATTCAGATTTAACTAAATCTTCAAGTGGTGCTTTTGGAGCAGTTGAAGTATAAAACAAACTAGAAAGCAAAAGAAAAGCTAGTGAAAATAAAGAGCTTGCAGTAGCAGGTATTGAAACACCTATAAAACTGCCTGTAATATTTGTTGAAGTATTCAGAAAGAAAAAAGCAGCTAAAACTAAAGAAATTTCACTAAGAAGTCTATTTAATTCCCTCTTTTCCATGGATTTAGATAAAATTAAGAAGTTTATAAATTTTGTCCATTTGTTAAGATAAATTTAAATAGAATTAGGAGTTTTTAATTGTAAAAGGGGTTTAAATGAAAATAGTAATATCTTTAGGTGGAAGCTTGATTGTTCCTAATGAAATAGATTATAATTTCTTAAAAAATTTTAAAAAGTCTTTAGCTAAGATTAAAAAAGACAATAAAGTTATAATCGTAACTGGTGGCGGAAGTATTGCAAGAAAATATATTGAAGCTTTACGTAAAGATAAATTATCAGAAGAAAGATGCTCTTTAATTGGAATTAAAGTTACAAAATTAAATGCTATGTTCTTGAGTAATTTTTTAGATGAAAATAAAACAATTCCAGATTCTTTAGAAGAAGTAAAAAAACATTTGAAAAAATCTAATGTTGTTGTTTGTGGTGCTCTTGGATATCATCCAGACATGACTTCTGACGGAGATTCTGCTATGATTGCAAGATATTTACATGCAGATATTTTTATTAATATGACCAATGTTAAGGGTTTATTTGATAAGGATCCTAGAAAATTTAAGAATGCTAAGTTTATTTCTGAGATAAGCTTTAGTGATTTTATGAAAATTTCAAACAAAATAAAGTATAGGGCAGGGCAACATTTTGTTCTTGATCAAAGTGCTGCAAAAATAATAAATAGATATAAAGTAAAAACTGCAATTCTTCAAGGTATAGAAAATCTTGAAAAGGCTATTTCTGGAAAGAGATTTATTGGAACTATAATTCGTTGAGTTTAAAAGAGAGCTTTATAAACTATTTAAATAAAGTTGGAAAGTTTTAAAAGGTTTTGAGGGTTAAAAAGGCTATGAATAAACCTTCAAAGATAGCGACTTATGGTGCTGCATTAATCTTTCTTCTTGGTGGAACAGCTTATGCTGCAGACAAAAAAACTAAACCTGCAGAAATTAAAGAATACTCTACTGAGGGTTTTGATAGAAATACTATAAAAGATTATAGCTTTCAAAAAAGTGCTTTATTATTCTTAAAATCAATAGGCTATTCAGAGGAAGAAATTTCTAAGTTTGTAGTAGGTTTTGATTATACCTGGGGAAAGTTGGATAAAGGTGTTTTAAGTAAAGAAATTGCTCAATATGTGCTGGCAAATAAAAAAGAAATATGTAAATTAACTAAACAAGCCATTAATAGGGAAGTTGAATTTAATAAAAATAGAATGAATCAGTTTTATGAAGAAAATTTAGAAAAAATAAAAGATATAAAATCTCCCCAAACTACAATTATAGATTATCTAAAAATAAATGAGATAAATAGAAAAGATTTGGATAAAAAATTAGATAAATCTGATATTGAAAAGAAAGTAGAGGAAGAATACCGAAATATCTTGGATTCTAAATCAAGTAAGAATAATAATTTTAAAGTTGAACAAGCTATGAATTATTACGAACTTGCTCTGAAGATTATTGATCAAAAGAGAGATCAAATAGAATTTATTTATTCTAATTCTGAAGATAAATTAAAGAAAAAATATGAAAAGTTCTTAAAAGAGCTCAAAACTACAAGAAAGGATTATCTTAAAGATATTGATGTTCTTGCAAAATATGAAAATCAGCTTGTTGATAATATTGAAAAAATGGTTGAAATAGATATTATAAATAATACAGATGCAACTAGAGATAAATTATATAATCAGGCTCTAAAAAATGTAATTAATTTAAGCAAAAGAATTTCTGAAACAAAAACTGCTATGAACGCTGCAAATGAAAAATATAATAAACAAATGCAAGAACTAACTGATAGTTATTCTAAATCTTCTGAAAGTTTGGTAAATAGAAATCAAGAACGAGCTCAGAGAGTTATCAAGGGAATGGAAGAGCTTTTAAAACAAAATTATAACCAAGCAATTGAACTGATACAAATGCAAGGTGAAGAGTAAGTTTTAGTATAAGATAAAGAATCTAGTTCTCACTAAGGCTATAAATTGTTTAATAATTTTAATTATCTAGACTTAGGTCTAATCAAAGTATTATTAGTTTCAAATTTCTTATAGAATTATTTCTAAGTGTATTCAATTTAATCGAATACGCTCGCGTTGATACACTCAACTTGTTGAAGTACAATCAACTATGTTGATAGTAAGCGTGCGTGTTATAAAAAAATGAAAGCCATTCATAAATTAATTTTAGTGGTGGAGCGATTAGTAATTGCATGCTGAACATCTCGTTACCTTAATGCTTACACATCAATCCTATCAAACCTGTCATTTACAGGAGCTCCAGTGTGTCTCTTTTCAAGGCGGGTTTCATCCTTAGATGCTTTCAGGATTTATCCCTTGGGGCGTGGCTGCTCGGCATACCTTACCAGATAACCGATTGACTAGAGGCCCCGATTCCTCGTTCCTTTCGTACTAGAAGATCCTTCCCTTCAGACACTATACACTTCCAATAGATATCATACATACTGTCTCACAACGTATTGAACCCAGCTCACATCCGCTTTAATGAGTGAACTCCTCCACCCTTGGCCACTTCTGCATGGCCAGGATGCGGAGAGCCGACGTCGATGTCGCAAACCGCGCCGTCGATCCGAGCTCTTAGGCGCGACCACTCTGTTATCCCCGAGATAGCTTTTCTATTTGCCTTAGCCCTCACCAAGAAGGCATAAGGGTTCGCTAGACCGGACTTTCGTCCCAGAATTTTTTATTTTTCAAAATTCTGTCAAGCTGGCTTTTGCTCTTGCACTCTACAGAGGATTTCTAAACCTCTTGAGCCAACCTTAGGGTCCTACTGATATCTTTTCAGCAGGGTGCCGCCCCAGCCAAACTGTCCGCCAATAATTGTCCTCTTCCGAGTAAGCAATGTAGAGTCCATTGAGTAGTATTACACTGTTGTCTACACTTAACCTAGCGATCAAGCTTTGGCGACTCCTACTTATGCTGGACAACAAACTCCACATTGCAGCTACAAGCTACAGTAAAGTTCTACGGGGTCTTCGCTTCCCATTGGAAGTCACTGGCCTTTGCACCAGTACAGTGGATTCAGGGGGTTCCAACCAGGGACAGAAGCGATCTCGTTATACCTTCATGCAGGTCGCCAATTAAGCGACAAGGCATTTCGCTCACATTTGTTACTTTCCTCTTTAAAATTAAAGAGTACTAACCTAAAAAATATTTTAGAATTAATTTAGGCGAGTATGCATTTCTACATACTTCCATTACTCGCATAATGGGTCGGACTATATCTTACTCTTTCGAGTTTCAGCGTATAGTCTCTGAGGATACAAAATGTTTTTTCAAAAACATTCAGTCTTTCCTGCTGATTGTCTGCACTCAACACATTGTTACTTTAAAAATTTTAAAGTAGTGTGAGATACTCAGATTTTCCAGCATATAGCTGAATTTTACTAAGGCAACTTTTATTTTTACCTTAAGAGAATTATAGTTATTCCCGCCGTTTACTCGCTCTTAGACCCGTTGAAACAGGTTTTGAAGTACGAGCACTGGGCAGATATCACCTTCTATACACATCTTTTCAGATTGGCAGAAAGTTACGTTTTTGTTAAACAGTCGGATCGCCCTTGTTATTGAACCCTGCAATCGCATACATACGTACACAATCACAGGGACAGCTTAAACCGAAGTTACGCTGCTAATTTGCCGAGTTCCCTTGATTGGATTAGTCCCTCACATCTTAGGCTTCTTACCTAGAACACCAGTGCCGGTTCTGGGTATGGTTATTTGAAATCCTTGATGATTCTTTTTTCATGGACTCCAGGCATCAACCAGATGCGCCATAAGCGCACTATTCCCAAATTTAATCAGGTTCTCACCATTACGGTACTTCCCCAATTTATTTTAGTTAACATTACAGGTTAGTAATGCTGATTTAGCCCAAAGTTTCAAAAATCACCCTTGTGTTGCCACACGTATTCAAATAGTAAAGGAATCTTAACCTTTTTCCCTTTCTTATAGGTCATGTTATGACTTAAATTAGGACCAACTTACCCTTAGCTGAACTACATTGCTAAGGAACCCTTGTTCTTTCGATGCTAGAGATTCTCACTCTATACAGATCCTACTAACGCCAGGATTCTCATTTTTGCAAGGTCCACTCCTCCTCTCGGAAGAGCTTCTGCCCTTACAAAACGCCTGCCTACCACTTTCATTTCTAGAATGAAGTCTGTAATATCGGCAACTGATTTAGTCCCGTCCGTTTTCAGGGCACAAGACCTAGACAGGTGAGCTATTACGCTTTCTTTAAAGGATTGCTGCTTCTAAGCAAACCTCCCTGCTGTCTTGGGTATTATACACCTTTCACCCTCTAACAATTAATCAGTATTTTGGGGCCTTAATTACAGTCTGGGTTGTTACCCTCTTGCGATACACGTTTACCGCGCACCGCCGTTTCTCAAGGTCTACAATACTATAACCTTCGGAGTTGAACAGAGAACCGAGGAATTTCTTCCCCTAAATCCCCAATCCGTAGCTCTACAGCTATAGTTATCTCGCTCGAGACTAGACTTAGGCCTATTTCGGCAGGAACCAGCTATCACCAGATTCGATTGGCTTTTCACCCCTAATCCAAGGTCAGAAGAACAGATGCACCTAGAACCTCTTCAGGCCTCCACAGGGTTTTACCCCCACTTCGCCTTGCCCCGGATTAGATCATCTGGATTCGGGTCGCATCCAAGTGACTAATGGCACTTATCACACCATGCTCCTCGTAAACTGCGAGCTATTGGTTTCCCTGCGGGTTCTCTTTTAGATTACCCTTGCCACTTAAATGCACTCCCTGGCCCGTTTTTCGAAACGTACGATACAACTCCTTTAGAGCCGTATCCTGCTATCTCCAACAGATTTCAAGTTCTTTTAATTCCCTATTACGGGTTCTTTTCAACTTTCCTCCACAGTACTCGTTTGCTATCTGACTCAAGACATATTTAAGGTTGGAAGTTGATGCCTCCCAATTTCCTGCACAATTTCCAATGTGCAGTACTCAGGATACCTAAAAAATCCACTTATGAATTTCTACGGGACTTTCACCCTCTATGGTATTTCATTTCAGAAAACTTTGAATATACAAGTTTGGATATAAAATAGGTCCTATAACACCACATCTCTACCGTATTACTACGGCAGATTCAGTTTGCCTTACACCCTTTTCTCTCGCTGATAATCAGGGCATCTCGATTGATTTCTTTTCCTTCGGGTACTAAGATGCTTCAATTCCCCGAGTTCGCCATCCTTTCGGATTATGCTAAAAGCATAGGAAGTCCTATTAGGGCATTCCTGGTTCGAAGGCTACATGCGCCTCGCCAGGACATTTCGCAGCTTGCCGCGCCCTTCTTCGCTGTCTTGAACAGAGTTATCCGTCTGCTGGACTAATCCACTATTAATTTATGAATGGCCTCATCAATATGAATATGAATTAAAATTTTTATGAAAAATATTTTAAAATATTTTTTTTATTTTATTTTAACATTCAGAGCAAAGATACAATTTTAAAATTCCGATTTTAAATTGTAATTCACATCTCGGTTCTTCACTAAACAATCTCTTGATTGAATAGTTGTCTGCAAATAAATTTGCAAATTTTTCTCAAAGATTTGATTTTAAAAAGTATGAAATGGACTCGTCGGGATTCTCAATAAAATGCTTTTAGGCAAATTATACTTGAACCCGAAACCCCCACCTGTCTTTGAGAATCTTGCGATTCTTAACATGCAAGGGTGGTGCGATACCATTACGCTACGAGCCCATTTTTTTTGTGATGAGTAGTTTGAGCGTTATAAAAACCTTATAGTAACATTTAGTTTGAATTTCATTTAAAAATATTTTTTTATTATGATATAAAAATAAAAAAAAGGAGGTGATCCAGCCGCAGGTTCCCCTACGGCTACCTTGTGACGACTTGCCCCTCCTTACTGAATCTATGTTCGATTTAAGCATATCAAACCTCACATAGACCCTGCTCGGATGAGATGACGGGCGGTGTGTGCAAGGAGCTGGGACATATTCACCGTAGTATAGTGAGCTACGATTACTAGGGATTCCGACTTCATGAGGGTGAGTTACAACCCTCAATCCGAACTAGGATAAGGTTTAGAGGTTTAGCTTCTCTTCTCAGAGTTGCATCCCATTGTCCTTACCATTGTAATGCGCGTGTAGCCCAACAGATTCGAGGCATAATGACCTATCGTTGCCTGTACCTTCCTCCCATTTACACGGGCAGTCTCTACATTGTGCTCACATCCCGGAGGATATGATTGCAACTGTAGATACAGGTCTTGCTCGTTGCCTGACTTAACAGGACACCCTACAGCACGAGCTGACGATGGGCATGCACCATCTCTCGGCTTGTCAGGTAAAACCTTTAATCTGACCTTCATACTGCCGTCGCCGTTGGTGAGATTTCCCGCGTAGTATTGGATTAAACCGCACATTCCACCCCTTGTGTGCTCCCCCGCCAATTCCTTTAAGTTTCAGTCTTGCGGCCATACTTCCCAGGTGGCGAGCTTAACATCTTCACTTCGGCACTGCAGGTTCCCAAAGAACATGCAACACATAGCTCGCAGCGTTTACAGCTAGGGCTACTCGGGTATCTAATCCGGATCGTTCTCCTAGCTTTCGTCCCTCACTGTCAGACCTGTTCTAGACAGACGCCTTCGCCACTGGAGGTCCTCCTTGGATTATCACATTTTACCGCTCCCCAAAGAATACCTCTGTCTCCTCCCAGTCTCAAGTTCTACAGTCTCTCTTGCAAGCCGTTAGGTTAAGCCCAACGATTTCACAGGAGATTTATAGAACCAGCTACGGACGCTTTAGACCCAGTAAACGTGGTTGCCACTCGTGGCGCCGGGGTTACCGCGGCTGCTGGCACCGGTCTTACCCACCACTTATTCGCCAAGCTATTTACACTTGGCAAAAGCCAATTATAAATTGGCACTAGGGATTCCCTTATCGCACTTTCGTGCATTGTAAAGTTTTCGCGACTGCTGCACCCCTTAGGGCTATGGTCCGTGTCTCAGTACCATCCTCAGGGCTTCCTCTCTCAAGGCCCTTACTGATCATAGGTTTGGTGAGCCATTACCTCACCAACAGCCTAATCAGCCGCCGACTCACCTTTAGGCATTACTTTTGAGAAAATGCACGATTCCAGTGTCAATTTCTTATCCGGGTTTACTCTCAGTTTCCCAAGGATATTCCAGACCTAAAGTTAGATTATCGACGTGTTACTGAGCATTACGCCGAGAACTCTTGCGAATCCTCTGACTTGCATGTCTTAGTCGAATCCCTATAGCAGCAACCTCCCATAGGATAAATGGGATTTAAAATACTGGCCGCTATAATATAAAGCTTAAAAAAAACTAAATTGTAGGAACTACAAGGTTTAATTTATAACAAAACTCCTACTCATCTGCATCATACTCTCCAACAATATGAAAAGTACTCATAACAAAGATATGTTTATCATTTTTCCAAACATATCAGAACAAAAAGCATTTGTATAGCTTTTCCTTAGTTTTGTGAAGACAACATGTATATAAAGCTTCCGAAAATAAGACTGCGCTTTATCAACGCAAGCCACCTTCGGTAGGCTAAATAAAAAATATTTATAGACTGATTTGAGATTTTATTAAAATCATTACTTTATGGTTGTGAACTTTGAATAGTTTTAAAAATCTAATAGTAGTTTATTTTTGTTATTGTATATAAATTGAAACACTAAAAAGTGAGAATCTGAAAAAGACACTTGTAAGTGTTTTGGAAAAGATGTAATATGTTAAAATTATGGGTTTTCCAGAAGAGAATTTTTGAGAGTTTTTTAGTTTGAAGTATATTGTTTTTCTTTGAAATTGAAAATTATTGTGAAATAAGTTAGGAATAGGTTTTAAAATAAATTTGAAGTGAGTTATGAAAAAGCTATTACTTGGATTAGGGAATTATATTAATATTCTTTCAAAGTTGACTTTTCTATTTATATTCCTTTTTGTAGTTTATATTTTTCTTGAAAAGAAGATGATTACTACATCAGATATACTAATCGTTTTTTCTATTATCCTGATACAATATGCACTACCGCCGTTTATTAGTTGGATAGTCAACATGAAGATTAAAAAATAAAAATTAAAGGAGAAAAGAGAAAAAAGAGTTCTTTGCAAAATATTCTGAAAATTGAAGGGGGTAAATACTATGAACTTGATAAGAGTTGTTTTAATAATTATTATCTGGGCAATTTCTCTCCCACTTTTATGTTTAGATGTTATGTCTCCACAGAGCATAGATCCAGATACTCGCCTCGGAGTCATGTATGGGATAATTTTCGTGGCAACAAGTCTAACGTTATTTCTTGCCTATAAACATCCTTGGCTTAAAAAATTTAACGATTAAATTTGGGAGGAAAACAAATGCGCGGAGTTTTTTCAGCAATACTTACAGGTCTCAAAGAGATGTTTATAGGAATTGGAATTCTTACATCAGCTTATATCTGCGTAAATGTTGCAAAGGTAATAATAGATATTGTGATGAAATAAATTTCGCTGAATTTAATTAAGTTTAGTATATTTGAGAAGTCGGCATGAGATTTTAAAAATTATGCCCAAGTTTTTAGCTTGTGCCGGCTTTTCTTTTTTCTTTTTTTAAATTTGATATTAAGGAGAAATAAAATGAAAGAAAAGAGGGTATACTACTGGATAATTCTTGCTTGCCTTGCAGTTATAGTAACTTATTTTCTTTATAGGCTGATGGTGCCCGCTTTGTTAGTTTTCTTAATATATAAAGTATATCAGCTTGAAAGATTAATAAGATCAAAAGATGATACTTTTTCTGAAAAAAATAATTAAAACAAATTTTAGAAGGGGGGTAAAATTATGCTATTCAGAAACTTTATATTCCCTGCAGTTATAATGGCAATAGCCACATTAGTTGTAGGAGAAATATTTGCTAGTATATTTGCAAAAGAAAAAAATGGAAGAATAATTATAAAGAGGATATTTACTGTTCTTTTTATTATTGTTCTCTTTTCTTTTGTTGGACATAAGGCGATTTCTAAAATTCAGAAGTATTTAGTTTATGAAACCAAATTCAAAAATCTTCCACTTCAAACAGCAAAAGAAACTGTTTCTAAAGATAAAAAAATTCTTGCTAAAGAAGAAGTTGAAGATACTTATGTTCTATCTCGAGTATATTACGCAGAGATAAATCAAGGGTTTAAACCCTTATCTGAACAAGCAAAGAAAGATTCTGATAGAATTAAGTCTTTTCTTGAAAATATTGAATATGTTCAGATGTTTAAAGGATTTGTGATAATAAATTTCAATTCTACACTATGTTACTTAAATAATAATTCAGAGATAAAAAGGCTACAAAATCTGAAGTTTAAGATTATTAAATCAACGCATAAAAGAATTGAGATTGAAATTCTTGATGAAGAGGTTTAATTGAAAAAATTTATCTTTAATGTCTACAACAGGCGGGGTGTTTTTTTCTCTTCAATCACAACTGTTTAATGTTTTCAATAGTGCACCGCCATTGTACTTAACTGAAAAATAGAACATCTTGTGTTGAGCCCTGCCTGTTTGAATATATCTGGGAGAGCTGGTGTCTTGCTGTTTTTTGCGCCCACATCTTGCAGTGAGCATCAGCTCTTCTTTTTTAATTTAAATTTTAAAGGAGGTGAAAAAGAATGAAAGATTATTGGACATTTATCTTAGTGGGACTGCTACTTGCTTTTTTGGGTGGATTTATACTTTCATCAAATCTGCCTAATTCTATGGGGTCATTATTTGGATATGCGGAGGAATACTCACTCTGATTTCAGGTATTTGCCTCTATAAAAAATGGTTCGAGAAAAAAAGAGAGCAATATTCTATTGAAGAAATCAAAAAATAGAACGGCCTGTTTTTAATTTTAAGGGTCTAAATAATTTTTAAGGGGGTATTTTTTTATGAAAAAGATGTTTTATATTCCTATGGTATTTTTTGTTATTTTCTTTCTTACAGGGTGTGGAGTTACAAATCCGTCAACTCCCCAAGGCTGCGTAGGCTATCTGATCGATAAACCTTTTCTTTTTGGTAAAGGTGGCTACTTAGGCATGCAAGTAGGACCTACAAAATATGGCATGGGTTGGAGAAACATGGTCCTGAATCTTAATTATACACCTAAAACTTATCACGAGAATTTTGAAATCCTTGCTAAAGACGAATTAAAAATACGTCTTAATTCTCACGTGATATTAGCCATTGATCCACAGAGGATTAAAGAAGTTGTGGAAAAATATGGGGCAGATGGGTGGTATGAACGATCATTTAAAGCGCTTCATCGCGGATTTGTAAGAAATGCTGTAGTAAAATATACTACCAAAGGTGTAAAGGATGAACAACTCAAAGTCCAAGAAGAAATTAAAACTCAACTCTCAAAGGTTTTTGAGAAAACTCCTTTCATTTTCGTAGATTCCACGATAGGTAGTATAAACTATCCTGACTCTGTAGCTGCATCTATTGAAACGAAAATTGTAAAAGAACAGTTGCTCCAGCAAAAAGATTTGGAAGAGCAAATTGCTCAAAAAGATGCCAAGATAAGAATTACTAACGCAGAGGGAATAAGGAAATCACAGGATATAATTCAGTCAACCCTTACCCAAAATTATCTTCAGCATGAAGCAATCGAAGCATATGCCAAACTTGCTGGATCACCTAACACAACTTTTGTGATACTTCCTACAAATCCGAATGCGGCCGGGATGCCCCTCATCTTGAACGCGAAATAGAATTTATTATCTCACAATATAAGAAGCCAATTTTATCTAAAAAATAAGATTGGCTTTTTTTTCTTTTCAAATCTAAAGGAGGTGAAAAAGAATGAAAGATTTATTATTCTATATCTTAGCTTATATTACCCTACCTCCAGTCTGGGCAATTATTGGTTTACTGGTTTCATGCTTTTTAACCATTATTATAGTTGCCTGCGTTCCAAATAAATTCTACGGTGAACATTCAATCTCAATAGTATCCCTTGCTTATTCTGCGTGGTTTAGTGTGTTTTTAGTGTGGACTTTTGTTTTATTACCTAAGACATATTAAGTCAACAAAAAATTAGAGGTTAAATTTAGTTTTAACCTCTTTTTTATTTATAGCATTAACTATAGTTAATATAAATCTAGGAAAAAAATATAAATTTTAAATCAAATAAAAAATAAGTTCTAGAACTACTTCATCTTTCTTCTACGCTTTTCTTTCTTCATACGTTTTCTTTGCCATTTCCAACGCATTTGGCCTTTCTTTTTCCAACGTCTTGAGCTTCTCTTCATTTAAAACTTAAAATTGAGTAAGGGGTTTATAAAGCTTTCTTTTAAACCTTTTTAAAGTATTCAGAGTCAAATATATTCTCAGGATTGAGCTTTTTTAGGTCTTTTAATAAATGTTTATCTTGCAATTGGTCTTGTTTTAAAGGAACTGCAATTCCATCCACAGTTAAAGCATCTTTCATATGTAAAGAATAAGGTGCTCTTGCTAATTTGCCTGAAACAGATTGTGAAGGATCCAAATTAATTTTATTTGGAAATTTTTCATGTCCTGCAAAAACATCTATTTTTGTTTTTGACTTTATCAAAGCAGCCCACTTTCCAGTAAAACTTTTTAATGGGTGTTTATTATTATAAGATAAATAGTCTTCATAAAATTCGTGTTCTACTTTATCTTTTAATAACAAATATATATGAAATGATGAACCTGTCCACATAAAGAATTTTTTATAATTTATAGGAAAATTTGAATCTGAATCTATTATTTTAATTAATTCATTTGCAACAATTTGTGCTTTTTCAGCAGGAAGATTGTGTCTGTCTATATCAATGAAAATTCTATCTAAGGGCTTTTCATAACCTTCACCATTTGTAGAATAAAATAAATCCATGTTTTTTCTTGGAACAAAATAATTCCAAAGCGATTCTTGTTTTTTAGTAAGTAAACTTCTTGCATCTTTGAGATGTAAAAATTCTTTTCTTGCGTCTAAGAATTTTTTATTTGTTAATTCAACAACATCTTTTGCATAAATAATTCCATTTTTCGAACCACGCTTTAATAATTTAGGTCCTGCTGGGATCCATATTCTTGTTGCTAAAGGTTTTTTATCTAAGAAATCTGTTAATTTCTCACAGACCTTTTTATAGTATAATATATGGTCCATCAGTGGTTTAAAAAGTTTAGAATATATAAATTTACTTGTTAGAAATAATTTCTACAACATCTCCAAATTTAAGAAGATGCTCTTTTCCAACTGTTCTTTTAGTTTTAACATCAATGGCTCTAATAAATCCTTTTCCTAAATCAGTATGTATCCTAAATGCAAAGTCTAAGGCGGTTGAATTTTTAGGCATTAAGAAACAATCTGGAAGTACATTTCCATTTCTGTCTACTAAATTATTTAATCCACCAGGAAAAACAGGCATATATTTCAATAAGTCAAATATTGCGATATCTAAAACTTGTTGTACCCCCGTACTTTTAAATTTATCAAGAATATTTTTTTGTATAAAGTTTAAGGCTTTTATTTGCGATTCTGAAAGTTTTTCTTTGTTTAAAATTTTAAAAGTACCTTCTCCAGGAATATATTCTATTAAACCTTTTTTTGCTGCTTCTCTTAATGCGAGTTCAGATTCTGCTGAACAAGGAATTATTTTTAGATTTGTAAATTTTTGTTTTGCTCTTTCAAAATTCTCTTCTGCACCAGGAACGTCGATTTTATTTGCAGCAATGATTAAAGGTTTATTTCTTTGTCTAATTTCTTTTGCAAATTTTCTTAAATCTTGTTCTGTCCATTTTTCTAATTCAGTTGGAAAGGGTTTAATAACTTCTTCAATCATTTCTTTAGTAACTTTTAGTCCAGTTAATTGTTTTAATAAAGCATCAACTGCTTTTGCTTTTTCTTGTTTTGCAGTTCTTGCAAACTTTTCCCAACCTTTTGAAATAATTTGGAGAATCCACATTTCCATTTCATATTCTAAAAATTCAATATCTTTTAATGGATCATATGACAAGGGTGTTACTGGTTCTCCAATTTCATTTATTGAACCTGAAATATCTACAACATGAATTAAGACATCTGCCGGAATTAAATCATTTAAGAATTGGTTGCCCATTCCTTTTCCTTCATGTGCACCTGGAACTAATCCAGCAACATCAATCATTTGAACAGGAACAAATCTATTTCCGTGAATACAAAATCCCTCTCTAGGATTACATTTAACATTAAAGAATTTTTCAACACATTCTAATTTTACATAACCTACTCCAGAATTAGGTTTTATGGTTGTAAATGGATAATTAGCTATTTCTGCTTCTGCTAAAGTTGCAGCTTTAAAGAAAGTACTCTTTCCGGCTGAAGGTTTTCCTACAAGTCCAATTATCATAAGATTAGTTGAAATAAAAGGATATAAAAAGGTTTCCTAAGCAAAATTTAAATAGCCTTAAAATTAAAGAAGATATATGTATATTGATATTGATGGTATAAAAATTCACTACCTTGTGAAAGGCAAAGGTAAAGATGCAATATTTATTACAGGTGTTTTTGGAGATATAAAAAGATATGATGAAATAATTAATATTTTAAGTAAAAAATATAGAGTGTGGGCATTTGATTTACCCCTGCATGGAAAATCAGGTAAACTAAAAAAAGGTTTTTCTTTAGATGGATTAGTAAATTTAACTAAAAATTTTGTTGAACTTTTAAAAATTAAGAATCCAACTTTATTTACTCATTCAGCAGGAGGTTTAATAGCAATTAGATATGCTTCTAAAAATCCTACTAACAGAATAGTTTTGATGAACGCCGCAGGATTAAAAGTAGATAAATCCAAAGTTTCACCAAAAGCAATGGCTCTTGGAACTATCCGAGCCTTTCTAAAGTCTAAAGGACATTTTTGGAATTCTTTAGTTGTTATGCTTTTTGGAACTTATAATTATGCTAAGAATATATTTAATAGAGATTTTCAAAGATTATTTAAAAATTGTTTAGACCAAGATTTAAAAGAAGATATCAAAAATATTAAATGTCCGATTATATTTTTATGGGGAAGGAATGATACCCTTTTGAATGAAAATTATGTTAAGACTATGAAAGAATTATCTAAAAAAGGGGAAATAATCTGGCTAGATACAAACCATGATTGGCCATTATTTGAACCTGAAAGGATTGCTAGATATTTATCAAAATGGGCTTAAAATAATAGTAAGCTTTAAAAGTTAGTCTTTTGTTTTTAAAGGTAAGGATGATCCCGTAGCTTAGTCTGGTAGGTGTAAACACCTGGACAACTATAGCACCGGTCTTATATGGCCACCTTCGGTAAATATTACCGAATCTCTCTAAGAGAGCCGGAGGTCCGGAGTTCAAATCTCCGCGGGATCACCATTTTTCTATAAGTTTATAATATCTCAAATTTTAATTAATTAAATGAATAGTTGGGATGAACTAGCACAGACAGAAATTAAAGGAAAGGCTAAATTCTTAAAAGCATTTTCAGATATAATTGAGAGGGTTAGAAAAGATACACTTAAATTAAAACTTGGAGAAAATGAAAGAAAAGATTATTTTATTATTGTCGAAGAGAATAGATTAAATAGTTATTTTATTCATGTTGTTCCTAAACAAGTTTATCAATTATTTAAAGAAATGCAAGTAAATAATCCCAACGCAGTCCTTGGTTTTTCTGTTTTAGCTGGAAGACACAAAGACAAAGATGTAAGAGTAAGCTGTTTTGGCATTAAATGCAATTTATTGGGCAAGGCATTATTTTCTAAGAAAGATTTATAAACAAGCTACTTAAGAAATTGAAGTTTGCGAAGGTAAAAAAATGACCCCAAGAATTTATTCGATAGTCACACCTGAAGATATTAGTAATAGGGTTAGAGATTATTCTGATAGACTGAAACATAATGTACCCATTGAATATACTTCTGCAAATGGAGATATAAAAAATTTACTTTGTGAGTATTTAAGACATAAAAAAAATTTAAATACTGATATAAGTAAAAAAATTGGAGAAATTTATCTTACAGTTGTATGGGCAATAGAAGATGAAAAAAACAAAAAGATGTTAATTAATCCTAATATTAGTCTTTCCTCTTATGGTTTTATTACTAAAGAACAAAGGCATAAATTTTATGATAAAATAAGAAGTAAATTCAAACTTTCTACACCAAATATAAATGGATATGGTAGTAAGCCTTTGTATGAACTATGTTGGTTTTTATATGAGCACTGCATTAGTAAAGAGAAGAAGATAACTGAGAAAAAAGGTTGATTTTAGTCAACGACATAAATAAGGCATTTCTGCCCTTGTATTATTACCTGTCTTGTTTAACTAAGCCAATTTATTCTTCTTAGACATATGCTTTTCTTTTGTCATAGACTATTTAATAGTAAGGTTTAAAAAGTGTTCTTATCTCTTTTTAAAAGGTTCTATGCTCCCATGGTGTAGCCCGGTCAATCATTCGAGCTTTTCGAGCTTGAGACACGAGTTCAAATCTCGTTGGGAGCGTTATACCTTAAGGTGCGAAGCTCCCCCCTAATTAGGGGTTATAGTTGGAGATAGCAAGTTTTAATTGAAACCCTTTTACTCTTTCTGAATGTAAAAATATGCATGACATTCCAAGAAGAGAAAATGGATACGAAAAAGAGTTGCAGCTTCTAGAAAAAGCCCAAATTTCTCAGATAAATAAGGAAATTATACTAAAATATCATAGACATATT
>JAGVZY010000014.1 GCA_018302225.1 Candidatus Woesearchaeota archaeon | reverse complement strand
CTTTTGTTTTTCAAGTGAAGCACAGATAAAAAAGGTTAGTGCAACAAAAACGAAGATAATTGCAGATAGGGTGTAACTTTGTTCTTTTATTATACAAGCAGTATAAAGGCTACTGGATGTTAAGGCAGTACAAGTTTTTCCCCAACTTAAAGATAATAATTCAAGAAAAAAACTCAAAACTAATGCTCCTACTGCAAACACAAACCATTGACGTTTGTTCATAATATCTTCTAAATTTGTTCTGCCTTATAAATCTTATTCTGAATCTTAATTTTATTTATAAAGCAGTGAACTAAAAGTTCACAAATCGTGCACATCAACTATATATCCGACTTCTGCGTTTAATTCAATATGAAAAAGCGTTACGAATTACGTTTAACTGAAGAACAAGAAAATAAGCTTAAAGAAAGAGCAGACGCTATGGGCTTTGCTAAAAAGAGTGACTATCTTAGATTTATGGTTTTTATGGAACTTTCTTTTATTGAAAAAATAAATCAGATTCATAAGAAAGTGTGTGAAGATGTTAGAAAAGGTTAGAAAAAGAATGAGATCCAAAAGCATTAGTATATCCTTGGAATTATGGGAGAGAATTAAAAAAGAGTGTAATGATAATATATCTATCTCTTCATTTATTAGAATGACTACATTAAAAGAGTTAGAAAGAAGAGGTATGCTGAGAGGTTAAAGTTTATTTATCCTTTTTTAGTTTTTCTATATCTAACTTTAAAATCATATTTTAGAAGTTTATCAAATTCTTGTTCGTTGAGGGGCATAGAAAATAAACTTGACCCTTTCTTATCTTGTAATTCAATTCTATACTTAAATTCTTTCGGAAGCTTACTAGAACTAATTTTAAGCTTTCCGCAAGTTGGGCAGACTTTCACTTTTAGGTTCATCTAACTTATTTGATTAAAGAAGTATAAAAAGATTATTGTGATATGAAATAAACTTTTTAGAAAGTAAAGATAACCTAATGCCCCTTTCAGTAGTTCAACGCTCCGCAGGGTTACGTATTTTTCATTAAAACCATTAATATATTTCTGCTACTATAAGATTAGTATGAATTGTCATTGCTGTCCAGCAAGCAGAAGAAATTAAATAACGGAGGGTTTTAAAAAATGTAAGTTCAAAAGAGAAAATTAAGTGGGATGCATTCCAAGAGGAATGCACCTCGTTGGGAGCGTTTGAGTTATAACTTAACAGTACCCCTCGATTTGAGTGAGGGTAGACTTGTCTATCTTTTTTACACTCAACTTTTTCTGAGATCCACACAATAAGGAGGGGATTTGAATGCAAGATATCTACCGAAGAGAACCAAATTATGAGAGAGAGTTGAAGCGTTTAGAATCAGGAAATATAAGCCAAGAAAATAAAGAACACATTTTGAAATATCATAAACATCTTTTTTCAGATGGGGTGAGTAAAAATAGGGTCATAAAAGTTTCTGGGGAACTTAGGAGAATTGCGATTCTGTTAAAAAAAGATTTTCTTAACACAAATGAGGAAGACCTTAGAACTTTGATTGTTGATGTCAACAAGCTTCAAGGAATTAGAAATGGTTGTCCTTTATCTGAAATGACCAAAGTAGATTATAAAAAAACAATAAAAAGATTTTACAAGTGGTTAGAAGGAAACAATCGAAGATATCCTGAAAAGGTTGATTGGATAAGAGGTAAGGAAAAAGTTAATGGTAAAGAAGGGATGGATATTCTTACTCCCAAAGATATTAAGAAAGCTATTTCGTGCTGTGTTACTCCGCGAGATAAAGCACTTGTTTCTTTACTCTATGAAGGGGGTTTTAGAATTGGAGAAATATTAGGAATGAAAATTAGAGATTTCAAAAATGAACAAAAGTATGGTAAAGTAAGAGTAACTGGAAAGACTGGACCAAGAGAGGTTTTGATTGTGCAATCAATTCCTTATCTTAATCAATATCTTAGTTTTCATCCTTCAAGAGATAATCCTGAAAGTTATTTTTGGCTTAAAAAATCTGATTCGGTTCTTCCTGAAAGATTGATGTATTGTGGTGCAAGAGCTTTAATTCAGAGACTATTCAATCGTGCAGGAATAAGCAAAAAAAGGCTTTATCTACATTTATTTAGACATTCAAGAGCAACTGAGTTAGCTAAATATTTGACGGAAGCACAAATGAAAGCTTATTTTGGTTGGACTCAAGGATCCAATATGGCTTCTGTTTATGTGCATTTAAGTGGTAGAGATATAGACAGTAGTATGTTAGGATATTATGGATTAAGTTCTCTTCAAAGAAGTAAAGAAAGAGTGAGTAAAAATGTTAATTGTTCGAGATGCAACACTCTTAATCCTGCAAATAGTAAATTTTGTTCTCAATGTGGTCTAGTTTTGGAACTTGAAGAATTTATTGGTACAGAAAATGAAATTCAAGAAAAAGATTTAGACAATAGTCAATTGTTTATGAGAATAGCCAAAAATCCAAAATTAAGACACGCCATTGAAATTCTTGAGCAGAATTAAACTTTTTTTATTTTTTTATTTGTGCTTCCGTTGTACACTTGCGGTCAATCACTTTTATTAATATGCATTGCTTTCTAGTAAGAAGTTTGTGTTGCTGCTGAAAGGCAGTTGGAAGATGGCTTTAAAATTCGAAAGGTTTATATATTATATAAGTTTATGAATATATAAGTTTATATAACTAGGTGAAAAACATGCAAAGTCAAATATTACACTATCCAAATTTAAGGACCGTATTGATAATCGAAAAGATTATACAAGAATCTGATACTGTGGTTTCTAAAGCGGAATTAAAGAGAAAACTGCCTGCCCAAATTATGCATCAAACTTTAAATCTGATTTTAGATTACTTAGAAGAAAGTGGTAAAATAATGGTGGGATCAAAGGGGATAACTTGGATTAGTGATACAAGTCCAAAGCTAAAAGCGTTACTAAAAGATGCAGTGAGGGTAGCATAAATGAAAGGTAAAGAAGTTTGGGTGCAATTTTCAAAAGATGCAGATAGTAGCTATAAAGAATTACAAAAAAAAGTCTTACTTGAAATAGAGCAAGGCATTGAAAATTCACAAAATATGCAATTGTTAAAAGCTATTGAAAGAGAAAAGAATAATATTAAAATTGATCCTCAACATGGAATCCATATTCCTAGACAAAATATTTCTAAAGCTACTATCACTCGTTATGGAACTGATAGATTGTGGAAAGTAGATTTAGTTGGCTATTGGAGAATGATATATACTCTCACTGGAGATGAAGTAAAAATAATTGCATTTGTTCTTGAATTTATGGATCATAATAAATATAATAAAGTCTTTGATTATAGAAAAAGATAATCCTTGTGCCTTCCTTGTACACTTTTAGTCAAACGCATTTATTAATATGCATTGCTTTATAGTAAGAAGTTTGAGTTGCTGCTGTTCAGCAAGCAGAAGATATTAAATAATTTGAAGGTTTTCACATAATTAAAATCAGAAAACTAGTTGGGAGGTATTGCGTTGTTATAACAGAGCAATTCGGCGGGAGCGTACTTATTTTTTCTTAATGAATAGCTTTATAAATAGACTTCTTAATCTAAAGCAAATGGGAGATTTCAGACGCGATAGAGGAAGTAGAGGCCGTGATAATAGAGGCTCAAGAGATTTTGATAGAGACGGAGATTCTGGTGGCTTCAGAGAAAGAAGAAGCTTTGGAGGAAGAAGTTCTGGTGGATTTGGTGGCGGCTTTGGAAGAAAACCTCGACGTGAAATGCATGAAGCAACTTGTGATAAATGTGGAAAAAGTTGTCAAGTTCCATTTAGACCAAGTGGAGATAAACCTGTTTTATGTAGCGAATGTTTTGAAAAACAAGGTAATACTCATAGACCTTCAAGAGAAGGATCTTCAGGTATATCAGCAGATCAATTTAACCAACTTAATTTAAAAGTAGATAAGATTTTAAAAATACTTGAAAGTCTTGAATTTGAACCTATGGATGCTGACGATTCAGAAGATGAAGAAGAAATTGAAGAAAAATCTGTTGAAGAGAAAAAAGCAAAAAAGAGTAAAATTAAAAAAAATTAATTCTAATTTAAAGTATATTTATATATAAGTAAATTATTTCAAGAAAAAGTAAAGGAGGAAAAATGGTAGCAAAAATCGGAGAATTTAAAGGACACAAAACCTTAATATTAACAGAAGGAGATGCTGAACAAGATAAATTTCCATTTTCTTTTGGATTGAAAAAAGCAAAGTTAATACTTCAACATATTAATGATATTAAGAAATTTGTAGAAGATAACGAAAAGTAACTTATTTTCTTTCTTTTAATTTTTAATTAGTAACACCCAATCAATAGCCCACCATAATCAATAACTTTTTATATCACTTCAGACCATAATCTAATATGGAAGAAGTAAATCAATTCTTAGAATCCCAAACTAGAGAAATAAAGAGATTATATATTCAGTCTGCTTATGCTTGGTGGGATTCAATGATTTCTGGAAAGCTAGAAGATTACAAAAAATCTGAAAAATATAGTAAAGAATATGCAAAATTCTTTAATAATAATAAAAATTTTGAAATTGTTAAGAGATTTCTAAAAACAAAAATAAAAGATAGGCTAGTTGAAAGACAATTAAAATTATTATACAATTCTTATCTTGGAAGTCAAGGAGATATAAGTTTAATAAATAAAATAATTAAAAAATCAACAGAAATTGAGAAAAAATTTAATACTTTTAGAGCTAAAGTTGATGAAAAAGAGTTAACAGATAATGAAATTAAAGAAATTCTTAAAAAAGACTTAAATTCTGAAAGATTACAAAAGGTTTGGGAAGCAAGTAAAGAACAGGGAGCATTAGTTGAAAAAGATTTGATTGAACTTGTTAAATTAAGAAATCAGTTGGCTAAGAGTTTAGGATTTAATAATTATTATGAAATGTCTCTTTTTTTAAATGAACAAAAAAAAGAAGAAATAAAAAAAATATTTGATGAGTTATATAAACTTACTAAACGGCCGTTTAAGAAGGTAAAACAGGAAATAGACTATTATCTTAAAAAAAGATTAAATGTTAAAGAAATAAAACCTTGGCACTATCAGGAATTATTTTTTCAGACAGGTCCAGAGATTTCTAAAGTTAAATTAAATAAATATTGTAAGAATATTTTGAGAGTAACCAATAGATTCTACTCAAATATGGGATTGGAAACTGAAGATATTTTTAATCGAAGTGATTTGTATGAAAAGAAAGGAAAATATCAGCATGCTTGTTGTATGAGTTTAGATAAAACTAATGATATCAGAGTAATCATGAATCTTAAAGATGATGCGTATTGGTTTACTACTTCATTACATGAGTTAGGACATGCAGTTTATAATAAATATATTGATAAGAAATTGCCTTTCTTGTTAAGAGAGGCTTCGCATATATTAACTACAGAAGCAATTGCTTTGTTATTAGAAAGAAATTCTAAAAATCTCCTTTTTATTAAAAGATATTTAAATGTAAACTCTAATGAAATTGAACAAATTCAAAAAGATATTGAAATAAGTTTGAAAATAAGACAATTAGTATTCTCAAGTTGGGAGCAAGTAATGGTTAATTTTGAAATGAAAATGTATGAACATCCAGATCAAAATCTAAATAAATTATGGTATGATTTAATCAAAAAATATCAATTAATTGATTTTGAGAGAGATAAACCTGATTGGGCTTCAAAAATACATATAGCAACTTCTCCAGCTTATTATCATAACTATATGTTAGGAGAATTATATGCTTCACAAATAAATAATTATATTACTAAAAATATTTTAAAACAAAAAAATGCGAAAAATTTAGATTATGGTGATAAGGAAATTGGAAACTATTTAATCAGTAAGATATTTTCTCCAGGTACAAAGTATCCTTGGAATGAATTGATTAAATATTCTACTGGAGAAGAATTGAACCTTAAATATTGGGTTAAAGAATTTTGTTAGTTTATGAATAAAAAGCAATATTTTTATAAAGATTAAAAATTTTAGAAAAGTATGCCTGAATACAATTCTAGCTCATTAAAAGGAAAAGATGTTAATTCAATATATACCTTTAATGATTTAAGGTTTATTATCGATTTATATCGATCTTTAGCGGTGGAATCTGGCAGGATAGATTTAAATGCTAATAAAGAGACTAAAAATAAACTTGAAATTTTATTAAAACAGATAGATAATATTCCTCTAGCATTATTACAAGACAAATCATTAAAGCAGGAGATATATAGGTATAAACAAAATATTGAATTTCGATTAAAAAGATATAAGTTTCCAAGTCAGTGGTCAGGGTTTAATCTTGAAGATGAGACTATTACACAAGAGTTGTGTGACAAAATTAATGAAGCAGGCAGAGAAATTGCTAAATCAATAAGCCCCGAAGATATGGACGCACTTTTGGGTAATTGTAGTGATGGGAAATAAGAGATAAACTTAAATATTTCTGGGTTTTTTGAGATTATATGAAAAAAAGGATGATTATTGGTGCAATTATAGTTATCTTGATTTTAACAGGTTTCTTTTATTTTAATAGATTTTATTTTAATAAGAAAGACAATCAAATTTTAGATAAATATTCTTGTAACCAAGATTCTGATTGTGTTAAAGGGCAATGCTGTCATCCAAGTAGTTGTATAAACAAGGAGTTTAAACAAGAATGTGGTGAAGATGTTATATGCACTGCTCTGTGTGCTCGATGTATTGATTGTAGGTGTGTTAATAATAAATGTACTTCAAAGCCAGTATTGACTGAAGGATGTTGTTAATGAAATCATTAAAATTTGGTTTGATTGTATTGTTTCTTTTAATTAATATTAGTTTGGGGTTTACAATTAAAACTGCAAAAGTAGATTCTGAAATTGAAAAACAGTTTGAAAAAGTAAAGAGTGAATCTCAAGGGAATGAAAAAGAAATTGAAATTCCAGTTATTATTCAAATGAGAACTTCTGAATTAAATGTAAAACAACAAAAAGAACTTGCAAAATCAGGGGTTTTAGAAAATGAATTTAAAACAGAAAATGTTGGTTTAACATTAAGATTTTTTTCTGGAAAAATGACTGAAAAAGGATTAAATAAATTAAAATATAATGAAGAAATTGAATCAATCTCTTATGATTATCCTGTAAAATTAAGTGTTAATACTGCTCAGATAAATTCAAGTGTGTTAAATACAAAAATTATTGATAATTTAAATATTACGGGTGTAGATAATTCTGTGTGTGTTGTTGATTCGGGTGTTGATTATACTCATGAAAGCCTTGGAGAGTGTTTTGGTTCAGGATGTAAGATTGTTGGCGGTTATGACTATGCAAATGATGATTCTAATCCTCTAGATGATAATGGACATGGAACTCATGTTGCAGGCATTGTAGCTGGAAATGGAACTATTGTCGGTGTTGCACCTGGAGCAAATATTGTTGCTTTAAAAGTTTTAGACTCAAGTGGTGGGGGATCTACTAGTGATGTTGCATCTGGAATTGATTGGTGTATTACTTATAAAGAAAATTATAACATTACTTCAATGACTTTAAGTTTGGCTTTAACTTATGCAAACTTAACAGAAAAAATATTTTCAAGTTATTGTGATAGCAGTGATACAAGTGGTATTGCAGCAGCTGCAAGTGAAGCTGCTTCCTATGGAATATTTGTCGCCGCAGCTGCAGGAAATGATGGTTCTACAGAAGGTATAAGTTCACCTGCATGTGGAATTAATGTTACAAGTGTTGGTGCTGTAAATTCAGCAGATTCAATTTTATATAATCGTGGAAGTATATTGGATGTTTTGGCTCCAGGTGTAGATATTCTTTCTACGAGTTCAAGTCAAGGGTCTGTATGTGGCGCACCAAGTAGTGATGGCTCTGGAACTTGTTCTGGAACAAGTATGGCTACACCCCATGTTGCTGGTGCAGCAATTTTAATTGTGCAATATAAAAGGTTAGAATCTAATACAACTTTAACACCCCAAGAAATTGAATCTTATCTTAATAGTACAGGAATTTTAATCAATGATGCTAGTTCTGGTCTAAATTTTCAAAGAATAGATATTTTAAATGCAACCATAATAAGTGATGGTCTTGCACCTGCATTAGAACTATCTTCTCCACTAAATCAAACATATAATTATAATGAAAGTTTAATTTTAAATTATACAACAAGTGATATTTTCTTAGAAAGTGTATGGTATGGGGTTGATAATACTAATAATCTCTCTTTAAATGGGGAAATAGAATTTAATGTAAGCGATGGAAGCCATAGTTTATTTTTATATTCCAACGATAGTAAAGGAAATATAAATGCAACACAATTAGACTTTACAGCTAGTGGAGATTTACCTTTGAGTTATATAATTTCTCCAAGCGATAATTATATTGGCTCAACAGGAAATTTTACAGTTATATGTAATGCAACAGACAATGTTTTAGTAAATAATATTAGTTTATACCATAATTTAACTGACGAGTTTGTATTAAACCAAACAACTGAAATCTTAAGTATTTTTAATGAAACTGAATTTAACATAACTAATGTTCCTGATAATACTAGTTTTATTTTTGGTTGTTATGCAGCTGATGCAACAACCGAAGGTTGGTTCAGTGAAAATAGAACTGCAATTTCAGATTATAATGATGTGCCCATATTTTTAGATAATTTTAATGATTTGAGTTGGAATGAAGATACTTCAACTGCTATGAATCTAAGTTTAAACTTTAGTGATCCTGATCATTGGGATACTTTAACTTTTAGAGCAAGTGAAACAGAAAGTATTAGTATTTCTATTGAGAACTTAACAGGCATTGCAACTTTTACACCTACATCTAATTGGTATGGTTCTGAAAATGTAGTATTCTATGCTTATGATTCAAGTTTTGCTAGCATAGAAAGTAATAATATTACCTTAACAGTTTCTAACACTGCTGATTGTGGAGATGGAAATAAAGAATCTGGAGAAGGATGCGATGATGGAAATACTGCAAGTGGAGACGGATGTTCAAATTCTTGTCAGACTGAAAGTTCTGGTGGTGGTTCTTCTGGTGGGGGTGGCGGAGGCGGTGGAAGTTCAACTATTGCAAGTACCCCCGTAATTTTAACTAGAATAGTTACTTCTGAAATTAAACCAGTTATAACTTCTTCTGGTCCTATAATTGAAGAAAAAGAATATGAAAACTTGGTGTATTCAGAAAATGATTATCTTGCTAAAGTAGAGTTAGATAATTCGTTAAAACAAACTGCCGAAAGTATTTTTGGAAAGGAGTATAGTAAAAAGATAATTAATTCTGCAGAAGTTTCAAAAAGTATAAAGAGTTCAAAAAGATTAGAAATAAATGAAGATAAAAGTGAATTAAGTGTGAAAATTGAATATACAGGCGAAAAGAATATCAATAAACTCTATATCTATGATGAAGTTGATAAAAGATTTGCAGAAAATGCAGATCAAATTGAAGTTATTACTAATGCTAATATTACTATAATTCAAGCAGATCCAATATTTATGTTTACATTTGAAAATGTAAAAATGAATGAAAGCCAAGAAATAAAGTATTCTGTGAATAAAAAGGTTGATTTAAAAATCAGTGAAATAAAAGAATCTGTTTTTCTTTCAGATATTAAAGAAGAAGTAGACATATTTGAATGGTATAATTATTTAGGAATTGCATTTATTTTAGTTTCGTTAACATTTGGTATCATTGAGTTGGCCAGATATAGAAGTATAAAAAATGAAGAAGAAAGAATAAAAAAACAACTTGAGAGAATGAAAGAAAAAAAGAAATAATTTTTTGTGTGTATTTGTTAACTATAATTTAACGAAATTAAGTTTATTTTAAAAATAAATTATAGTTTCTTAAAAAAACTAAGTTAAATTTTTCTAATTTAACAATAGTTAATATTAAATTTAGAAAAAAAGCCATAATCAGGCCTGGCTTTTTGAAAATTGGGTTTAATGATGAGTTTTCTCATTTAATTTTTGTTGATTGCAAGGTAGGTTAGATAAAGTAAAATGAGTAAAGCACTTATTGTTCCAAACACAAAAGTGCATATTAATGCAGCTTTCTTGATACTCATCTGAACTTTAGGATTTGATGTCCAAATGTAATTGGTAGGGTATTTATTTTCATAATATACAAAATAGCTAAAAGAACTGAATACTAAAGAAATGAAACTGTATAACCTTAACATAATTTTCTCCTTTTAATTGATTTTGATATCCTTGAAATAAATTAATTGAATTAAGATTCAAAAAAGAAATAGACTATATCGCACGCACCGATTAAACCTGTAATAATTAGCATGGCTATGCCTATTGTAGAGGTATAAATGAATAAATGTATTGAAATTGGAAGATTAGAGGGTATTGTTCCAAATACTTCATTTTGATTAGGCCATAACAAATAAGCAAAACTGATTAGGAGGTTAAATACTATTACTAAGTAGGTATGCTTCCGATTGCACTTTCTATTCTCTTCTTTCTCAAAGATTTCGGAATTACTAATAGTAGTGATTGCTTTTTTATCTTTTATTTTGAGCTCAGTTATATTACCTAGAAAAAAAATGAAAGTTATAAAGATGCCCCACATTATAATACCAAAATGAGCAAATTGCATTACTGACAAAGTAGCATTAAACATAAAATTTTCCTCCTGAATAAAAATTAAATTTTAAATTGAAATAAAGCAGGGTAGATGTATAGTCCACCCTGCTAAAATTTAGAAAATAAATTCTTTCAGTCCGAAACGAGTCAAGAGCTTTGAAAAAGCTTTTGATTCATAATGATCTATGCTCGCACTAGGAAAGTTCCAAATGGGTGCAAGTATTGAAATCAGATCTTTCTGTTGATCTTTTGAAAATTTTGATGAAAACAATTCTTCCCAGACCGTATCTTTAATATCATCTGGAGATATATTGTGATGAAATAATCTGGAAAGTAAATCCAGCTTGTTCCACCATTCTTTCAAAAGATAAATCTCGAAATACTTTGCACCTTCAGAAGAATCGTTAAAATAGAAACTGCGAAACCCATAGGCCCCAAGATAATCTTTCACTGCTTGAGGCTTACCTGATCTTAAAAGTGGCCCGATTATCTCCCGGAGTTTATCCTCAAATTTAGGATAACTATTATAATAGGGATATAACTTTTCGCCTATGATTTCTGAAAGCAAAAGTAACTTTCTTTCTTTGCTTTTGCTTGAACCACTTTTTATCTTAGAAATTGCCTCAAGGATTTCAGTTCTATTAAACAACTTTGTGCAATTGGCCAAGCCAACCAGTTGCTTTAGCTGTCTTATGCGCATGAGGGGATTTGCAGAAATGTCTACAAAGTCATCATCTTCATCATCTAATTCTCTCTTAAGAGTTATAGATGACAAGATTTTTGAAAACTCAGCTTTTATAATCTCTTTGTTAAATTCAGGTCCGCAGGAAAAAAGAGAGTATATAGAACTGAGATTATTTAACCTTCCATTCACATCTGTTTCGGTTGCAAGATAATTTAATGAAAAAGAAGTAAGCAACTTAGAGATGCTAGTGGGAGATTCATTTGGAAGTGCTGAACCACCTGAAGGAAAGCAAGTCTTGTACAGGAAAAAGAGAATTCTCAAAGTAGAACGATTTCTTGGCTCCTGGCTTTCTAAGAGTTTGGCAAAAAAGTATGTCCCTTCTTGGAAAGAGACATCACTTGCTTTATCAAACTTACGAAGGAATGAGAAACATTTTTCAAAATAGTAACAGGTTACTTTGTCTTCATCCATTCCAGAAATGATATCCTTAAAATAGGTGTCCATTTCTTCAAAAACCTTCTGAAAAGGAATATTTTCCTGAATAATCGATTGAGGGAATGAAGCATCCAATAAACTATCTGTTAAAGTCTCAACATTGTTTATACCCTTTACACCATCAAACAAATTTCTTACAAAAATTTCCTGATTCAAAGTTTCCTTTTTTTCAGGATACTTTTTTAGAAAAAGTTTGAATGCTCCGATGCTTTTACTGTGGAGAATTAACTCTGACAAATGTTCTGCAGGAATTTCTGGAAAATCAAGATTCTTTGGATCTCCTAATTTTTCCAGAAAAGAATTAAACAAATTCTTGTACTTAATCTGATCCGCGTTTGAAATCTGGGCTACGCCCTGTGTGTTTGACATACTTGGTTACTCCTTTGTCAAATTTTTTAAAATACAAAGAAAAAATTCACCTCCTTTCAAAAAAATAATCAAAGTTTATATCCCTTTACGAAGTGCATAGAAAATTATTCCGAAAAATGAAGTGAGCATAGTTCCTAAGAATAAATTGTCTGGTTGAACTAGCCCAGGAAATGAAATAATCAAATTCGCGATGTGACCTAAAAAATTAAACAAAATGAATCACTTCTCCTTTAAAGAATGTTTCTAAGATTATCAAATCCAAATAGAATTTTGTATCCATTTTTTTCTGGAAACCAAGAAGAGAGCAATTCTGATGCAACCTTTTCTCCCTTTTCTATGTTGTGGGGGATAGAGTTTAAATCATCAAATGCTCTTTGTGCTGTGTCTCGGGGTATGATCTTGTCTCTTCTGAAGATAATATATGAAAACAGACGTTTGGATTTATCTTCACCCTTATCTATGCAAAGTACCCTGTACTTAGTTCCGGCATTTTTAGACGCTTCGTAAAAATGAAAAACCATTAATCCATTTCTTTCTATATTTGTTTCTGACATTTAAATTTCCTCCTTAGTAAAAATATTATTGAGTATCAGAATTAGAATTAAGAAAATGAAATAATTTTATCCTTAACGATTTACTAAAATAGTCCTTTATTTCCTGGGGATATTTATCCAGAATGACTTTTTCATCTTCTTTTCTCCAGATATCTCCCCAGTGTTTTGCACCTACTGCCCTTGTGAGAATTTCTTCTTCTCTGGTAAGAAAATAGGGTGTGTCTGAAAGGTTATTTCTTTTTAGAATTTCTAGATCTTCAGAATATTCTTTGCCGATATTTTTCATTCTAGCCCCCCATAAATAAGCTAATTTCGAAAGTTCTTCTGATACTTGGTATTTTAGATAAGCAACTGAATCTTCTGAATTAGTAATCTTGTGAGTCTTTGTATCTGAAGTGATTGGAATAGGTGTTGCTTTTTGCGAAGATTCCTGGAGAGTGGTGTATTCTATTTGGAGAGAGTTGTATTTTTGTTCAAGTGAAGTATATTCTTTGTTTTGATATAAAAAAAGAGATGCTGAAGCGAGGCAAATAAATATCAAAACTATAAGAAAGAAAATAATTCGTGAGCTAAATATAATCCTTTTCATGACTTCCTCCAAACTTAAAATTTAAATGATTAATTATTTATTCTCTTAAAAGAGGAGTAATTAAAGGCACAACATAAATGCTTATTGCACAGATAAATGAAAGGATTAAATAAGCATAAAAAATGTCTTCTTTAAAGTGATATCTAAAGAAGAATGTTAAAAGAAAAAGAACAAAATAAAAGAGAGTTAGAGTTACAAAAAAGAGAGCTATAAAAAAGGTGGGGGGTTGGTTCTGAATTACCAGACTATGAAAAAAATTAAACATAATAATATCCTCCTTAAAGATTAAAATTTATTTTCCAAGTTATTCCAAGGGTTTTTATTAAAATAAGTTTAAATTAGAAAAAAGTTTGAGATTTAAAACTAAACAAAAATATGCTTAAATTGAAAAAGTTGGAATATCCAAAAATTCAAAGGTATTTCGCCTTTGAAAGGCATCCATATAAGCTCCTATTTCAGTTAAATTAATTCCAAGTATTTATATTTAAAGAGTTTATAAAACTAATCAAAAGGTTTATAAATAATGTTTTGTTTAAGTGTTATTGTGAGAGAGAAAGAGAATAAGAGCAAGATGAGAATTAAGACATTTACTTTCTCAATAATATGTCTTTGAAACCTAGTTTAAGACCGAACAAAAGATATATAGCATTTAGGTTAGAAGAAAAAGCATATTATGATGCAAAGGAAATAAGCAAAAGTATTATTGAAGCTTATTCAAAGCTTAACAAAGACTGTTCAAAAACAGGATTAAGGCTACTTTCTCACGAATTTAATAAAAATAAACAAATAGGAATAATAGTAATAAACCGAGAATATTTAAATAAACTAAAAGAAAGTTTAGAACATACAAAAATAAAAACTTTATACACTTCAGGTGTAATAAATAAGGTAAAAAAGAAAATAGATTCAATAGTATTAAAGGAGGAATAAAAATGCAACAAATGTCAAATCAAATGATGGGTTATGATAGAACTCAGTCAATGTTCAGTCCAGATGGAAGATTATTACAGATTGAATATGCAAAGAAAACTGTAAGACAAGGAACAACTGCTTTAGGTATGGTATGTAAAGATGGAGTTATACTAATTAGTGATAAGAGGATTATAAGTAAATTAGTTGTTAGTAAGAGTATAGAAAAATTATTTCAAATAGATGAGCATATTGGTGCTGCGGTTTCTGGATTAGTGAGTGATGGAAGAATTTTGTTTGAAAGAGCCCAAATAAAAGCACAACAACATAAAGTTACTTATGATGAACCCATAGATATTCAAAGTTTAGTTAAAGATATTTGTAATGTTAAACAAGCCTATAGTCAGTATGGTGGAGCAAGACCCTTTGGTGTAAGTTTATTGTTTGCTGGAATAGATGAAGATGGTGCAAAATTATTTGCAACTGAACCGAGTGGAATTTTCTTTCAATATAATGCAGCCGCAATTGGTGAAGGTGAAACTGAAATTATGGATGCTCTTGAAAAAGAGTATAAAGATAATTTAACTATGGAACAAGGCTTTGCATTAGCAATAAGTATTTTCAAAAAAGTATTACAGAAAGAATTTGATATAAATAGATTCTGTGCATCATATATTGCATTAAAAGATAAGAAATATGTTGCAATAGGACCAAAAGAATTAAAAAAATACGCATGAGGTTAAAATGGATTTCAATAAAGCTACAATTGTAAAATTAAGAAAAGCTGGAGAAGAATTTGAAGTTCTTGTAGAATTAGAAAAAGCTCTAAAATTTAGAAAAAATGAAATAATAAGTTTAGATGATGTTTTAGTCGCAGATACAGTCTATAAAGACTCTAAAAAAGGAATGAGAGCTTCTGAAAATGAAATGAAAAAAATCTTTGGAACTGACGATTCTAGAAAAGTTGCTGAAATAGTAATTAGAGAAGGAAACTTAGAAGTAAATGCAGATCATAAAAGGAAATTGTTTGAAGAAAAAAGAAAACAAATAGTTTCAATTATACACAAAAATGCAATAGACCCAAGAACAAAATTACCCCATCCACCTCAAAGAATTGAGGCTGCAATGATTGAAGCTAAAGTAAAAATTAGCGAATTTAAAAATGCAGAAGACCAAATACAAGATGTTGTGAAACAATTAACTGGTGTTCTTCCAATTAAATTTGAAACAAGAATAATTGAAGTTAAGGTTGCTGCACATTTTGCTGGAAAGGTAAATAATGTTTTGAAAAATTTTGGAAAAATAAAAAAGTCTGAGTGGGGCAATGATGGCTCTTTGAAAGCTGAAGTAGAAATGCCTGCTGGACTTTCAACAGAATTTTATGACGAAATAAATCGAATAAGTCATGGTGAAATAGAAACAAAAATCATATCGTAGGAGGATATAAGATGAGTAAAATATTAGTAGAAAATAAAGATATAGTAACTCCTGGACAAGTCTTGGCAGAGGGAATGGATTATTTGCCGGCTGGAGGAGCATTTAGAGAAAATGATAAAATTGTCGCATCACAAATGGGATTAGCAAATGTTGATGGTAGACTTATAAAAGTCATTGCTTTAAGTGGAAAATACGCTCCTAAAAAAGGAGACACAGTAATAGCAAAAGTTGTTGATATAAATGTTTATGGATGGAGATTTGAAATAAATTGTGCATACCAAGCATTTCTTTCAATGAAAGAAGCAACACAAGAATTTATAACAAAAGGTGCTGATTTAACCAAGTTTTATGACTATGGCGACATAGTTGCAACAAACATTTTAAGTGTTTCAGCTACAAAAACTGTTGATTTATCAATGAGAGGACCAGGATTAAGAAAATTAATTGGTGGAAGAATTATTGAAGTTGCACCTTCTAAAGTTCCAAGAATAATTGGAAAACAAGGAAGTATGATAACTATGATAAAAGAAGCAACAGGTTGTAAAATTGTTGTTGGACAAAATGGTTTAATTTGGATTTCTGGAGATAATGCAGAAGCAGAATTAAGAGCTACTGAAGTTATATTAAAAATAGAAAGAGAAAGTCATACTGAAGGATTAACAGACAAAATAAAACAGCTTCTTGAAAGCGAGACTGAAAAGAAAAACAGTAAGGACAAGGAGGCTAAAAAATGAGTTACGACAAAAGAGTAGACGGAAGAAAATTTGATGAACCAAGAAAAATGGAAGCTAAAGTTGGCGTTGTAAAAAGAGCTGACGGAAGTGCCATGTTTAGAATGGGAGATACAATAGCTATAGCTGCTGTATATGGCCCAAGAAACCTTTATCCTAAATTCTTACAAGATCCTCAAAAAGGAATATTGAGATGTAATTACAACATGCTTGCATTCTCAGTAGATGAAAGAATAAGACCGGGTCCATCAAGAAGAAGTAAAGAAATCAGTTATGTTACTGAATCTGCACTATCAAGTGTTCTTGACTTAAGTCAATTTCCAAATGCAGTTGTAGATGTATTTATAGAAATTATACAAGCTGATGCTGGAACAAGATGTGTAGGAATAACTGCTGCTGCAATGGCTTTGGCTGATGCAGGATTGGTTATGAGAGATTTAATAGCTGCAGTATCTGTTGGAAAAGTTGGAGATAAGATAGTTGTTGATCTTAACAAAGAAGAAGAAGATTATGAACCAAAAGATGGACACAAATCTGTTGATATACCTGTTGCAATTTTGCCTAGAACCGGTGAAGTAAGTTTATTGCAAATGGATGGGGAATTAAAAGCTGAAGAACTAATAGAAGCTATAGAAAAAGCAAAAATAGCTGCTAAGAAAATAAATGAAGTTCAAAGAGAAGCTTTATACAAAAAATACAAAGAAATAGGGGCTGATGAAAAATGAGTCAAATTAAAGCTTCAAAAGAATATATTTTAAAATTACTTAAAGAAGGAAAAAGATTGGATGGAAGAAAATTAGATGAATTTAGAAAACCAATAAAGATTGAATATGGGATAAGCAACAAAGCTGAAGGAAGTGCGAGAGTAATAATAGGTGAAACTATTGTTGCAGCTGGAGTTAAATTAGAAGTCGGCGAAGCTTATCCTGATACACCTGATCAAGGTGCAATTATGGTTGGTGCAGAAATGTTACCCTTATCATCTCCTGATTTTGAAATGGGGCCGCCAAACAATAAAAGCATTGAATTGGCAAGAGTTGTTGATAGAGGTATAAGAGAAAGTCATGCAATTGATTTGAAAAAATTGTGCATAAAATCTGGAGAAAAAGTATGGATGGTTTGTATTGATATCTATACTCTAAATGACGCTGGAAATCTACAAGATGCAGCATCATTAGCCGCATTAGGTGCATTAATGGATGCAAAATTACCTACCTATAATGAAAAAGAAGACAAAGTTGATTATAAGAAAAGAACAGGAAAAATTCCACTTGTAAGAAAACCTCTTGAAGTTACTTTAATTAAAATAGGCGATGAAATTGTTGCAGATGCTTCTTTAGCAGAAGAAGAAGTGATGGATTCTAAGCTAACTATTGCAGTTGATGACAATGGGATGTTATGTGCACTGCAAAAAGGTGGCTCTGGAACTCTAACTTCAGAAGATGTTAAAAAAATGACTGCAATTGCTATTAAAAGAACTGCAGACTTGAGAAAAGTTTTGTAAGCCATTCTACAAGGAAACCTTTGTAAAAACAAAGGGTTGTTGGTCTCAACCAACAAAATCTCTGTAAAACAGAGAGTTGTTAGCTTCGCTAACAAAAGGTTTATAAACGCTTTCTTTTTTATTTTTTATATTCAAAATGATTCAAAATACTAAATACGAAAAAGCAAGAATAATTGGTGCTAGAGCCTTACAAATAGCTATGGGTGCACCTATAATTGCTAAGCTAGGAAAAGAAGATTTTGAGAAGTTACATTACAATCCTATTGAGATTGCAAAGTTAGAGTATGATAAAGAGATTATACCTTTAACAATTAAAAGGCCAATGCCTCAAAAAAAAGAGTAAAATTATTTTTAAAAATGAATTTCTTTTTTGGTTATATCTAATTTATTTATATCATAAAAAGTTAGTAAAGCATATCGTTCAAATAGATTAACTAGGGCCCAATCTTTTTTGTTTGATACTAGAGATATATTTGAACTCTTTTTTGTAGAGATATAACCATTAAAATAATCATATAATTTGTTAAAGTTTATTCTTCTTTGTTTAAAATCATCACAAATATCATCTATTACATTTGGTTGCCAAGGATATTTATCTGGATGTAAATTGATTTCTTGATTATCTAAAAGGGTATTAATAATATAAGAAGGAATAATTCCTTTTTTTAATGATTTAACTATATTTTTATATTCCTCACTAGGAAAACCTAGATTAGTTAAATCTGCGCAGTCTATAAGGTCTTTGTTTATTCTTAATTTACCCATAATCTGAAAAGCTAAATAAGCTTTATAAAACTAATGAGCCAAATTTTCTTTTAAACAATTTTAAAGGATACCTGACATCCTGACATAGATGCAGAGGTTATATAAATAGGAGTTATATCCTCAAAATATGGAAAAAATATTTCCTTATGAAAAGATTAGAGAGTCACAAATAGACTTAATTAATGATATATCCTTAGCAATAAAAACTGAAAATCACTTAATTGCGCATGCTCCAACAGGTATTGGAAAAAGCGCTGCATCTCTAACGGCTGCTTTAAAATATGCACTAGAAAAGAAAAAAACTATTTTTATTATAACTCCTAAACACACACAACATAAAATAATTATAGAAACTGTGAGATTAATTAATCAAAAAACAAAAGTAGTTGCTGCAGATTTTATTGGAAAAAAGTGGATGTGTTGTATTCCTGGAATTGATACTTTATCAAATCAAGAATTTTCTGAATATTGTAGAGAAGCAAAAGAAAAGGGTTTGTGTGATTTTTATTCAAATACTCGAAAAGGAAAGGATTTGACGACTTTAGGAAGCTATACTGCTGAGCAAGCAATGCATAATCCATTGCATGCTGAAGAATTATGTAGTTTATGTTCACAAAAAAGACTTTGTCCTTATGAAATAACTGGTGCAATTGGTAAAGAAGCAAATGTAATAATTGGAGATTATTATCATATGTTACAACCAAGTATAAGAAAAAATTTATTATTAAAAACGGGAAAATCTATTGATGATGCAATTGTTATAATTGATGAAGCGCATAATGTTCCTTCTAGAGCAAGAGAAATTTTAACTACAGCTACAAGTTTAATTGCAATTAAATTTGCATTAAAAGAGGCAAGAGCCTTTAATTTTGAAGATGCCTTAGACAAGATTAAAGTTGTAGGCGATGCTTTAAATGAACTTTATAGTAGGTTGGATTTAAACACTCATGAAATTACAATCAAAATTAATGAATTTGTAGATAAAATAAATATAAAATATAATTATTCTAAATTAATTAAAGAATTTGAAAGTTTAGCTGAAGCAGTTAGAGAACAAAGAAAAAAATCTTATATTGGAAATCTTGGTGCATTTATGAGCTCTTGGCTTGGTCCAGATTATGGTTTTGTGAGAATATTAAAACGAGTTTTTAGTAAACATGGAACTAATGCAGTCTTGACTTATAGATGTTTAGATCCAAGTTTTTGTACAAAAGAATTAATCGAAAATGCACATTCTGTAGTCTGTATGTCAGGAACATTAACACCCTTAGAAATGTATAGAGATTTAATGGGTTTTGATAATAAAACACTTTTAAGAGAATATAAAAATCCTTTTCCAGAAGGAAATAAATTAAGTTTAATTATTCCAGATACAACTACAAAATATACTGCACGAGATGAATCTATGTTTAAAAGAATTGCAGGAATTATTGCAGGAATAACAAACACTGTTCCAGGGAATACAATTTTATTTTTTCCATCTTATGATTTAAGAGATAAAGTATATATTTATTTTAATAAAATTTCAAGTAAAACTGCTTTCTTAGAGCAAAGAGGTTTAAAGAAAAAAGAAAAGAATGAATTACTTGAAAGATTTAAATGTTATAAAGATGTAGGTGCAGTTTTATTAGCAACATCTTCTGGAAACTTTGGTGAAGGAATAGATTTAATGGGAGATTTTCTAAAAGGTGTGGTTATAATTGGTTTACCATTAGATAGGCCAAATATTGAAACTAAAGCTTTAATTGATTATTATGAAAATAAATTTAAAAAAGGGTGGGATTATGGTTATATTTTACCTGCAATAACAAGAGTAATGCAAAATAGTGGAAGATGTATTCGTTCTGAAACTGATAGAGGAATAATTGCTTTTGTAGATGAAAGATATGCTTGGGAAAGTTATAGAAAATGTTTTCCTAATGATTCTAATTTGAAAGTAACTAAAAATTATCTTGAAGAGATTGATAAATTTTTTAAGAAAAATTAGTTAATTGGCTTTTTTCTTATTATGCATTAATTGAAAGCTTGAAGCAATGTCAATAATATATTTACCTTCATCCATTTTGTAAATTAAAGGATTTCCATCAAATAAGTGTAATAAATCGATCTCGAATTTCCCTGGTTCTAGAACTCTTATACTTTCGAAATCAAGGATAACTGGTTTGTCTTCATCTTGATCACCAATTATTTCTCTTATGTCTACTTCAATTTGTTTTTTCTGATCTTTTGAAAGGTTAACAATTTTATCTTCTTCTTTTTTTAAATTATCAAATTGTTCTTGTCGAATAAAATAGAAAAATTTTCCACCACATTTACATCCAGTTAAAAGTTCAGCAGAACCATCCTCATAATAAGAACCACACTTTACACATCTGTGAGGCATTAACTTCTCCTAACTGAACTTGTCAGTAAAGTTATTTTATCTGGGTCTCTTTTGATTTCTTTGATTATACTTGCAGGACCAATTATTGTTAATCCTTCTCGTTTTCCAAGAAGTAAACTGTAAACTGTTTTGGAAAAAGATTCTAACACTGTAAGATTTTTTGAGCTTGAAGAGATTGTACAAATTTCAATTCCTTTAAATTTTCCTTTAATCTCTTGCATGGTAATTTCTATTAATTTTGCTTCTTCTAGAGAAGATAATTTTCCTTCTAATAAAATTATTTTTTCTGCTTTTACTATTTTTAATAATTTTCTTATTTTTTCTTCTGAACTTAAATGTTGTAATTCATAATGTGGAACATATTGCAATTGCAGTTTTACCATTTTTTCATAACCTCTTTTTTAGACTAATTCAAATTAAACTAATTCGAATAATGATTCGTAAAAGTTTTCGATATTATCTCCATATTCCGCTGAAATTCCTAAAACTTTGTATTGTGGGAATGCAGCTTCTATTTTTTTCAAATCTGCTTTTTTTAAATCAACTTTGTTTGCAGCAATTAAAACAGGAATGTTTCTTGCGGCAATATTGCCAATAATAGTTATATTAACTTGAGAGTATGGATCCATCGTACTATCTAAAACAACAATTATTGCATCCATATCATCTAACCATTTTATGGATTCAACAACACCTTTTGTTGCTTCTTTTGCTCTATCTCTTGCTTCTTTTCTTTTTAAACCTTCTTTAAGAAAATCTTCATAATCTATTCTTGTTGCGATTCCAGGTGTGTCTACTAAATTAAAACTTAACTTTTTACCTTTTGATTCGACAGTAATTTTTTCTTTAATGTGAATCTCTCTTGTTTCATGAGGAATATTGGAAACTGAACCCATTTCTTCTCCAATCCAATCTCTACAGATCCTATTTGCTAGAGTAGTTTTACCAGAATTTGGTGGGCCGTATAATCCTAATTTGATTTGCTTCTTACCTCTGAATAATTGCTTAAAGAATTTATTAAAAAATAGACTTAACTTTTTTAGCATGTATTTTTGCTATTTTAGATTGTTTTTAAAGTTTTCTATGCAGTAGAATAGAGATTATTTTATCACTAATAAGTAACCAAAAGGTTTATAAATAAAAAGGTTATTCCATTGTTATTACGGGGCTATTCCGGGTTAATGAATATGAAAGAAGATTTACTTGCAGGATTTTTAGATGAAGATACTAATAAAGGTAAAACTCCTGTTAAAGCTAATCCTTTTAATATACCTCTAACACCTCAAAAATCTAAAGAGGTTTTACAAAAATCAATTCCACCTATAGCACCAAAAATGCAAGAGTCTTTTGTGAATAATCCTCACCATTATACTATGGATTTTCAGCAAAGACCTGCTAAACCTATTCAATATATAACTCCACCACAATTAAGACAAGAAAATCCTTTGAAAGTTCCTGAAGATGAGGATGATATGGATGCTTTGCTTAAAGAGATTCAAGGTTCTGGAATTGATTCTCTTAAAGAAGTAATTAATGATATTAATATTCTGATTGAGGCAAGAAAGATGTTAAATCTAGAATTGTTTAGAGATTTAGAAGCTATAAAAACAGATATTAATAATTATATCTTACAACTTGGAACAGATACAGATGTCAATAAAGCAGAGCAATTAAAATTAAGACAGAAACAAGTAGATATAGAAGAAATAAAAATTCAAGAGAAATTAAATTGTTGGAGAGATATTGCTAACTTAAAAGAAGAATTAAGAGAAAGAATAAAAGAGTTTAGAGAAAAAGAAAGTAGTCTTGCAACTATAGGAAAGATACTCGAATAAAATGGGCTTTTATAATCCAAATCGTCATCAACAGGGCAATAGAATGAGACCAGAGAATTATTTAACAGTGCCGGAAATTTGCAGGAAATTAAAACCAATATTTGGTAAAAGAATTGATGTTCTTTTTTTAAGATATACTTTGTCTGATGACTTAAATCAAAAAAGAGAAATTGAGCAAACAATAAATGCACTTTATCAAAAACATTTGAGTGAAAGTTTATTGGTTGAAGAATTATTATTAGAGCCTCCAGAACAAGGTATTGTAAATGGAGAATATCCCCTAGGAAAAATAGTTTATGCAAATAAGCAGCTTTATACTTTTGGTTTACGAGAGTCTGACTGGCCAAGACATGTTTGTATAACAGGTATGTCTGGTTCTGGAAAAACTAATTTTGCTTTTCAGATATTATTTAATTTTATAAAAAAACAAAAACCGTTTATCGCATTTGATTGGAAAAAGTCTTTTAGACCTTTGATGTTAATTAATGAAGAGATTTTATGTTTTACAGTTGGAACGGAAAAAATAAGTAATTATTTTAAATTAAATATAAACAAACCTCCAAAAGGGGTTCCACCAAAAGAATGGATAAATATTCTTTGTGATATTTTAAATGAAAGCTTCTCTGCAAGTTTTGGAGTACATAAATTATTATCTGAAACTTTAGACAGAACTTTTACAGAATTTAAAGTGTATGAAGGTTCTGAAAACTACCCAACTTGGTACCAAATAAAAGATAGATTAAATGAAATGCAAAATGATAAAAAGTTTAGAGGTAGAGAATCTGAATGGTTAGAAAGTGCTTTAAGAATTGCTCATTCTTTAACTTTTGGTGCATTCGGTGAGGCTTTAAATTATAAAGGCCCAGATTCTTTAGATATAGAAAAATTAATGTCTAAAAAGATAATATTTGAATTGAATTCATTAGATACTGCAGAAAAGAAATTCTTCTGTGAATATATGCTAACTCATATATTTAAATTGAAAAAGGCCAATTATGAAACCAAACATAATTTTGAATCTGCGATTTTAATTGATGAGGCGCATAATATTTTACTTAAAGATAAACCTAGTTTTATGAAAGAAACTGTAACTGAAATGATTTATAGAGAAATTAGAGAGTATGGGGTTAGTTTGATATGTTTGGATCAGCATATCTCTAAGTTGAGTGATGTTGTTGCAGGTAATAGTGCTTGTGAGATTGCATTCCAACAGACTTTACCCCAAGATGTTGATACTATTGCAAATATTATGCAAATGTATGATAGAAAAAAATTCTTCTCTATGTTGCCTGTTGGTTCAGCAGTTGTAAAGCTTGTTGAAAGATTTCATTTACCTTTTATTATTACTACGCCTTTAATACCTTTAAGAGAAAAGATAGTAACAAATGAACATGTCCATAACTTTATGACTGAAAAAATGAAAAATATGAAAAGAATAGAGATATTTAATGAGTCTGTCAAAGATTCTGAGTTAAAAAAGAAAATAGAAGACTTATACCATACCTTTGGGACTTCAGGTGTGGGAACAACAGAAAGTTTTTTAAAGGAACAACTTGATATTTCTAATTTATCAGATATTTCAGAAGAAGAAAACAAATTTATCAATGCAGTTAAGCAGAACCCAGGTTCTGGCACAGCAGAGATATACAAACTTTTAGGCGTATCAGCTCGAAAAGGCAATATACTTAAAAGTCAAGTAATGGCAAAAGGATTAATCAAAGAAGTTGTTGAAAAGAACGACAAAGGTTGGAAAAAGATTCTTGAAGCCATTAAGTAAGTGGAATAGACTGGAAAAACTGGTTTTATTTCTGATTTTTTTAGATTTAGGGATAAATTATTTTCTGAAATAAATTAAATTCTTTTGAAATATGTGCGGAATACCTTGGAATTGTTTGAATTTATGGTGGGTTAGCATGGCTGAATGTTTCATTTTGAGGCAGATTAATTTTATGGTTATATTCATCTGCCTCCTTTTTTGAAATTAATAAGGGTAGGGATTCTCAGGGAGCAGGTCAATTTTGAAATTATAATTGAGAAGTTATAATATGTCTGCTCCCTCTTTTTGAATTTAATTCATTTTTAAATAAATTTAGGAGTGATTTATGAATCTGGCGAAACAACTATCTAAAAAAGAAATAAAGAAATTTTTAAGTGAAAATTTTGAAAGATTAAAAATTATTAAGGTGGCTGTTCAAAAAGAGATTAAAGCAAATGAAAAACTGAGAAAAAAACTTGAATCCGGGGAAAATCCATTTCGAAATCAACAAATAAAAAGTTTTGTTTAAATAAAGGCTGAAAAAGGAGTAAGCAATTACATCCTTATTTTCTATGACAGCCCGCTTGTAAATTTTCAATGCTTTTTTAAGCTGAAAATAAGCGGGTTGAAAACAATTTCAATGTGTAATAAATTTCTTAAACAAATTTTAGGAGGTGAGATATGATTTGTTTTAAAATCATGGAGAAGGGGGTGTATGAATCTTTATTGCCCCTTTCACGTCCAGATTGGGTCAATTCAAGGAATAGGGAATGTACCAAGGAAAGAAATTGTTCAAGGATGAACACAAAAAAATAGAAAAAGAGGTACATATGCTAAAACTTAGTGATCCTTTAACTATTAATCTCAAAAAAAGAGCAAGAACTCCTGAAGAGAAAAAAGTTGTGCTTGCAGCTATCCAGGCTGTAGAAGTATTCAGAGAGAATGGAAGAGATATGAGTATCCATATGGGTAGAGATGGAGAAGGAAACGAGCAGATTATTAAAATCCGCAGTAGCGAACCTTTGGACAAGGCACTTCATAGTGCAGTTACTTGTGCTCTCACTAATCATCGCAAGAAATTCTAAAGTTTGTTAAAAAGGAGGTTGAAAAATGGCATCAAAAAATGCGATAATGGTGGGTGAGAACAAGAGTGAAGCTGCCGCGGGTGTTTCAGTCAAGGTTGGAAAGATATACCATATCTTTGAGACTGTGGAAGATGTTCCTCAGCATCTTAAGGATTTGATTGTTTCTGACAGCGTTATTATAACTGGTGGCAGGAAAAATCGCAATAGCAATTCTTCGATGTTTTTCAAGCGTCAGCTCAAAAGAGGGAAGTAGTTTGTTCTTTTCATAGAAAAAAGATGAGTAATAAAAATTTAAAATTATAGCTATTTCTGCACGATTAATGCAGGAAGAATTCGCACTGATTTAGTGCAACTGGAATTTCTTTGCAATATTATTAAGTGCAATGAGTTTTGCTATAGTTCTTACTTGTGCTTAATCTAGGGTATATCGGTTCGATTAAAGCAGCCCAACAAATAAACCTCAATGGGTTATCTTGTCTCTGCTTTTTGAATCTAATCGTTTAGACTATTTTGCAAGGAAATTCCTTTTATTTTATGTATGGCGCCCCGAATAATTAGGCCTTGACTTAATTTATAATTAATGATGTCATAAGGATATCTACTATTCGGGGCGCTTTTAATTTTGAAAACAAGCCAAGAAGAGATATATTTTTTATTTGTTTAATAAAAGCTACTTCAACCACCTAACCTTGCATAAATCATGCACTCTCATAAAAAGTGTATGTAATAGGTGTTAGATAAGTAAGTGTTGGAGTGGCTTTTTAATTTTCTATTAAAGGAGGTAGATAGTATGGGAAAACCAGGTGACGGAGCAAAAAAGCCGAATGATGGCGGGAGGAAACCTGATGAAGGTTTCAGTTGTGAAGGCGCGAGCACATCAACTGCAAGAGAAAGCAGAAAAGGATTACATGCAAAAAATGAAGGCTGCAGCGATAAACCTGATGGCGGAGCGCATTCCAACAAAATGCATCATGTCCAAGCCGGCGCGAAGTGTGAAAAAGAACGCGGAGACTAGAGAAGTAGCTACTAACTGTTCCATTAAAAAAAGGCATCTTCTTTAATTTCTATAAAAAGAAGTTGAGAGTGCCTTTTTTATTTCTCAGAATATTAACTATTGTTAATATTTAAGATTAAAAAATAAAATTATCTCTCACAACAATTTTCTAAACTTGCTTGTTTATCTTTATCCAAATCAGATTCGTGTTAAATTTTTAGGATTTCAAATAAACAATTAGTAACATCTTTTATTTCAGATATTGGGCTATTATAGGTTATCTTATTTGACAAAGGTGTTGAATGAATGTCTAAGACTTCTCCTTTTTGAGATAGGGTGCGCATAATATTAATATAATAATTAATATTATCAGGAACTATTTCTTGCTTTCTTATAACGCGATTATATAGTTCTTGTGCTTTGTTTATTTCATCTTTAGAAATATGTACAATAATTTGTTTATATTGCTGTTCATCCATAAAATAACCGAGAAATTAAAGATTTAAATAGCTTTTTTTTAGTTTATAAATAAATTATCTAAAATGTAGGGGGTGCAAAGGTTAACATAATTAAAGCAGAGGTAATAACTAAAATAACTGCGTGTTTAATTCCATCTTTAAAATGTCCTTCTGAGAATTTACCTATCATCAAACCTGCAAATAAACCTTGAATTAAAATTAACGCTGTAAATATCATTGAGAAATTTAAATTTGATTTTGCAGCAGCTACTCCTGCGACTGAGAGTACTCCGCCTGCACCACTCAAACCAGTACCAATATCTACAGCCATGTCTGCAATCTTTGGAAGCAATTTAACTTCTAATAACAACATAATTCCTAAAAATACAAAGAAAACTACATAACCTTGCATAGTTTGAGAATATGAACTTGCTTTCATTTCTTCTTTTAATTGTTTGACTTCAATAACTGAATTAGAAACACTTTGAAGAACATCACCCATATCTCCACCACTCTCTTCTGCTTGTATAACAATAGCCATAGATCTTTTGATTACTGCGTTTTTAGTATCATAAGAGAATCTTTTTAGTGCTTCATGAACTGGAATTCCCCATTCAAGTTGGTTTGCTAATTTTTTTATGTAAGGAGATAATGCACCATAATCTTCTTCTGCAACGTGCTTTACTGCTTGAGGTATTGGAATTCCTGAACCTACAGTTTCTACTAAATTTCTAACAAATTCTAAGAATTTTGTTTCTATTTCTTTTTGTCTTTTATTTTCTGCTAAGAAATCTAATAAGAAAGGCAAAAATATAATTACTATTGAAACTACTAAAGTTGGCCAGAACCACCTTGCATTTATTAAAGCTAATTGGAATGTAACTAAGACACTTGCAACTAATAAAATTATTCCTACAAATATTGAAATTGCGTGTTTTGCACTAAATTTTATTTCATACATTTTTATTTTTCCCAGTTTATATTTCCATATGAGTAATATTAAGGAAAGCCATAAATATTATATTAAGGAAAGGTATTAAACCAAAAACACCTATTAAACCTATTGTGTTTATGGATACTCCACCTAAGCTTGCTAAGTCTGGAATAGCATTCATAATTGCTAAAATAACTACAAATAATAATGGGCCTGCGATAAGTAATGCAGTATAAATTTCTGAATAAGTTGATAAGCTTTCAACATACTTTTTTCTATCTAATCTGTAAGTATTCATAGAATCTTCTGCTTTTCCTTTTAAATATAATTTTAAATCACCACCACTTTCTATTGTAGCTACAATACCATTTAATAATTCTGAAAATTCTTTTGAAGGTGTAGTGTTTGCAACTAATTTTAAAGCAGTTGTTAAGTTATAACCAAATAAATTAATATAATTCATTAAACGTTTAATTTCATTTGCAAGTTCACCATATTCTTTATTATCTAAAAGCATTTGAAATATAGTTATAGGCTGAGCACCAGAACCTGCAACTGCAGACATGTGTATTGTTGCAAAAGGAATACTGTTTTTTATGCTTCTACGTCTATCATCTACTAGCATAGAAGGATAATAATAAGTTACTGCTGCAGCTATAACTGCAGCTACAAACCCTGCAGCAAAACCTTTTAAAATTGCAAGAGGTATTGAACCTCTTATACTTAGAATAGTTACTATAATAAAACCAAATATTCCTCCAAGAAGACCAGCCATAAAAATCATATTAACATAAGTTTTGGAAAATATTTTCATGCCTGAAAGGTTTAATGAGTAAAATAAATCTTTGAAAGTTTGAGGATTTTTTTCAATATAATCAGAGGTAATTGAACTGAAAAATCTGTTTGACATTGCTCCAAAAGTAGAGGTTTGATAAGCTGAATAAACCTCTTCTTTCTTTAAATCTTTTTGTGATTTGGTTTGTTTAGTTAAATTTTCTTTAATTTCTTTTAGTACATAAGGATCTAAGTTTAATTCTTTTGCGAGTCTTTTTGAATCTGCTCTAAGAGGATTTTCAGAACCATATTTTTTTCCAGAATTATTTTCTGGTATGGGTGTTTCTGAAATTTGTTTTGGTAAAACAAAATCTTTTTTTGAAAGACTTGTGGAATTTAAGGTTAATAGCTGGAAAGTGAGGTTTAAGGCATTCTCTATAGCGGTTTTAACATTTTCTAGATAGTATTCGTGCCATTGGTTTTCAGTTTTGTCTTTAAGCAATTTTTTCATTGACGTTTGGAATTGCTCTTCAGTTATTTTCTTTTGAGATTTCCAGGTTCTTAATTTTAATATATAATCTTCAAAATTCTTTTTATAATTAGAATAGAGTATTGCTCTATTTACATTCTCTATTATTTTTCGTGTGCTATCACTAAGCGACATTTTCTAATTCTTCCTGGAGAAGATTTTTTAGTTTTTCTGAAGCAGAGGAGATAAATTTTTCTAATTCTGCAGTTTTTAATTTTAATTCTTCTATTCTTTTGTTTGAGTAGGCAAGTTTATCTCTATCTTTAAGAAGAGGTTTATTTTTTTCTAGTTTTAACTTTTCATCTTTAAAAGATTCATATTCAGAAATAACCTTATTTAATGATTCTACAGTCTGCTTAGCCAGTTCTAAACTCATTTTAAGCAAACCTCTTTTTTAAGTTTTCAAACCATCCTGCTTCATTTTTTGGTTGGGTTTGTTGAGTTGGTGCTTGACCCAATTGATTAATTTGAGGAGTTTTTTGCTGTAGTGAAGGACGGGCAGTTATAATTTGAGCATTTGTATCTATGTTAAACTCTTTTAGAATGTCTTTTGGATTTTTATAATATCTATGGATTATTTCTTGTACTTTTTCAGAATCAAATATTTTTTTATTAAGCATTTCCATTAATAATTTTGAACGTATTCTAAATTCTGAGGCCAATTGTTCTTTTGTAACTCCATGGCGTGTAGTTATTTTTTCAAATATTCTACTTTGTGTTTTGAAAAAGAATCTGTCTGTTGCAGGATCCCAAACAAAAGGAGTATTAAGTTTAACATCTCCAAGGGTTTGTCCTACTGAAACTACTTCTTGAATAGCTTTTAATCTTCTTGCAGGTGCACCTTTTATAGTTACATGTGCCATTAAACAAACTGTGTCTAAACTTTCTACTAAAGCAGGAGAAAGATTTATTGGTGGAGTTTCAAGTCTTCTGACTACAGTTGGAACATCATTTGCATGCATTGTACCAAAGCTTGGATGACCTGAGGCCATACCCTGAAATAAAACATAAGCTTCTGCACCCCTAATTTCTCCAACTATAACATAATTAGGATTTTGTCTAAAGCTTTCTTTTAATAAATCAAATAATGTAACTTCTCCGTGTTTTCTTCCTTCTATATCTACTGAACCAGAACCTTCTCTTGCAACACTTGGAAGCCAGTTATCATGAGATAATTGCAATTCGTGAGTATCTTCAATACTTACTACTCTTGCTTGTGGGGGAATAAAAAAGGCAATTGTATTTAACAACGAAGTTTTACCTGAACCTGTCCCACCAACCATCAAAATATTAAATTCATATTCTACTGCTAACCATAAGTAAGCCATAATTTCTGGACTAAGAGTTCTTGTTTCTATCATTTTAGTTGGTGTCCAAGGTGTTTTTGTGAATTTTCTAATTGTAAATGTTGGACCTTTTGAAGAGACATCTTCTGTGTATGTTGCGTTGACTCTTGATCCATCCGGCAGTGAAGCATCTAATAAAGGATTTGAATAAGAAACATAACGTCCTGATTTTTGTGCAAGTTTTTCTACAAAGTTTGCAAGTTTTTTCATATCAGTATAAGCAACACTTGTTCTAATATTTCTGAATTTTCTATGGACAATATAAATGGGTGCACCAAGCCCATTACATTCTATATCTTCAATATGATAATCTTTCATTAAAGGTTCAATTTCATTTAAACCAACAAAATCTCTGTAAATATAATACATAACTTTGTAATAAGTATCTTCAGTGATTTTTAATCCTAATTCTGAGATTAAAAGTTTTACATTTTTTTCTAGATATTCTATAACTGTTTCTTTTTTGTTGACAGCTATAAAGCTCATATTAATTAATTCTTTAATTCCTTCGCTAATTATATTAAGAGTTTTTTGTTCTGATTCATCTATTATTGGCTCTTCAACTTGATAAATAAGTTCGTTTCTAGAAGAATCCCAATAAATATGGGCATAAGCAAAGGGTTCTATTAAGGGATATCTTACATCTACCTGATCTTTACTTTTAAAATCTGGAATTACAGGTATTTTTTGTTCTTCTTGGATATTAAAGCCCTCTTTTTTAGAGTCTTCAGATTCAGGCACAATATCACCTCTTTTTTAAATCAAAAGAAAACTTTACTTTTAAATGTTTTGGTGAGAAAATGAGTTAATTTTGATTAGATAGCCTTGAATGATAAGGTTAAAGTAAGATAAAAATTAAGATTGAAATAGTTATTGGGGTGAGGAGATTTTGATTATTATTCCTGACTTTGAATCTATCTCATCGAAGTATGCTCTATATCCTTCATTAGAAACTAAAATATTTGTCTTTGCAATTTTAGGAATACTATCTTCAGTTATAATAATTGCTCTATCTGAGTAATCTAATTTTATTTTTAATTTGTATGAATCTTCTGAAATTTTGTCTGCATGCAATAATAAAGCTCCTTCTTTTACCCATAATCCAGGTTCAATTCCCAAATTATTTTTAGAATCAAATGTCCAGATTAAAGAATTATTTTCTGAATTTCCAGCTATAGTAGAATTATAACCTAAAATTTTTAACTCACCTTCTTTAATATTAACTGAAGCAGGCATTTGTGAGCCTGCAGATTCACTTGCAACTTGTCTTATCATATCATTGATATTATTCATTATATCTTTTGTTTGAGTAAAAGTATTTTTTGCACGCATTTTTGCAAGAATTGGATTTCCTGCTGCAAGAATAACTGTTAAAACTACAACACTAAGAGCCATGTAAATAGCAACTGATATCCACATATCACCTTTTTTGTTGTATTTTTTCATTTTTAAAATGTTAAACTCATTGCTCTTTCTGGGCAGTCAATTAATTTGTTATCTGCTTTTATTCTTGGAACTATTGTGACTTCATTGTTTGTACTAAATGAAATCGGGGTATTTGTCGCGTCTAAAAGAGTATATGCTCCGAATGCAGGAATTAAATGAGTTGTATAATCTTCTGCTGCAGCACCATTTTTTCTGTAATGAAAACCAATTATATCTATTTCACCATCATTAGTTATAATTAAATTAGTGTCTGCTTTTTTTAAGTCCATTGCAACTTTATCACATTCAACAGAAGTAATAAGACCTTCTTGTGTTGAATCTATTGCTTTTTCAGTTGTTGAACGCATAAAAGTAAATATTGTTCCACCAATTGCAATTGTAAATGCAATTAATAATATGGTTGCAATTAAAGGTGAAACACCTTTTTTATTTGAACTTTTTTTATTTATCATTTTAGACTGTTTTTGAAACGGTTGAGCAAACATTGGTTCCTACTTCTGTACCTTCTTTTGCTTCATTAGCTTCTATAATTATTTGAGGAAAAACTTTTACTTTACTAGATGGACTTAATCCAGGTATATCAAATGAACTAGAACCATAATTGGATAATTCTGCCCAATCAGATTTTAAAGAACTTGCCATATAAGTTTTTATATCGGCAGTATCTGGATTTATTTGAACAAAAATGTCTTTAATTGTTCTTGGAGAGCCATTTTTAACTGTAATTGTATTTCCACTTCTTGTAACTTCGAATCCAATTACGGTTTTTAAACAAATACTATCTGCATTAAGTTTTTCTGATTGTTTTTGTCCAAGTTCTCCTGTTGAACTTCTTATCCAGACAAAAAGAACTCCTGCAATTGCAACTGCGAATCCTATTAGTAGAACTGTTGCAATTAAAGGTGAAACACCTTTTTTATTTTTTAAATTTGTCATTTTTATCACCATTTGAATATTATACTAGCCCACATGGTGGGAAGGTACTTGCTGGACAAGTTCCACCTGAAGCTTCAAAACTTACTTTTTTATTACTGCAAGCTTTTGGATTTCCATCTTCATCATTAATGAAAGGAATTATTTCTAATCTTTGAATTGTATCTCCAAGAGTTATAGTACATACACTGGGTTTACCTTCACCATTTGAAGGGTAAAGTTTTGTTTCTGAGCTTATTGAAAATTTATCTTTTAAGCTTGGGTCAGTAGATATACTTCCATCATCATAATATTGTCTTGTTGCAACTTTAACTATACTTAATGTTCCTGTGTTAGAAATTGTAAATCTATGTTGAGTAGTAGGAGGAGGAGTAGTAGTAGTAGTACATCCTTCAATTATCTGCAAACCAACATCTTCTCTGCATTCAGATTCTTCAACCATACCTTTTGTTTTATCAATTAATTTATCTGTAGAACTTGTAGTAAAATTCATAACTATGCCTGCAATAGCTAAACTAAAAGCAATTAATAGAACGGCAGCAATTAATGGAGATACACCTCTTTTAAATCTCATTTTAAATTAAGAAAACTTTGGGATTTAAAAACTTAACTAGTTTTAAGCTGTTCATTCATTTTTTCAAAGATTTATTGTTCTATATTTGTTTCTTGATTTGATTCAGGTAATTCATCTAAGCTTGTGCTAGGATTTTCTTCTGTTAAACTTTCTTTATCAGAACCAAATAATCCTTTAAAGAATCCGCCAATTGCATCAATTACATTTCCAACTGTATCTCCAACTTTAGATAAAATTATCCCTGGACCAGTTCCAGGTTCATCTCCAAATTCTGTAGAAGCATCTTTACATTCAACATCAACTATGCATTCATAACCTTCACCTGAATCTCCCATTATAGGTTCACCATAACAGCGTTCACAAGTATTACATGCTGATTTTTTAGCTTCTAATTTTTCTTCATTTAGACAAGGCCCAGCATAGAGATGAACACATTCTTCAGCACATCTTTTGCAAACTTCATTTCCTTGCTCGCCACCTTGTGCAGCTTGACACATTATTGAAGAATCTACTTTTGCAATACAATCCCTAATACATTGTTCTTCTTCACTCTTTGCTTCAGGTTGTTTAATCATATTACATTGTTTTTCACATTTGTCTTTGTATTTATTCTGGCAAGCAAAATCATACTTATCACAATCTTGAGTAATACAACTTTGCATACATTTTTGGTCTTCATCTTGAGGTTCTGGCTCTAAATTACACTTACCCATACATTCAGCCTGATTACCTGTGCAATTCACACCAATAGAAACACAATTCATACAACTAGCCATGCAAGTTATAGAATCTTGACTTGGACCAAGAGTTGTTGGCGCTTTTTTAGAAGAATCATAATTACTATCAAAAGCTTTTCCAGTTATTTTATTCCATGTTTCTTGCAAGGAAAAAGCAGAAACAGAAAGACATAGTAAGAGTGTTATTAATAGCACCAGACTTATTTTATACTCTTTTTTATAACGCATGATTATTAAATAAATAAGGTTATTTAAATAATTGTCGCCAAAATTAGAGTTTAAGATAGTTTTAAATAGTTTTTTCAGAGTTTATAAGTGAAGTTCTACTGACATAATGACATCTATGCATAGACTATTTAAAGCTAGTTTTATAGAATAATAAAATGATAAACATAAAAGAAAAACCAGATACTGAAGAGCAGGTAAGAAAGATATTAAATCCTGTTGTAGATAAATGGTTCTTTAGTAAGTTTAAGGAATTTTCTTTACCTCAATTGTATGGAGTTAGAGAAATTCATTCAAGAGGTAATATTCTCATTTCTGCTCCAACAGGGGCAACTAAAACTTTGACAGCTTTTTTATCTATTTTAAATGAATTGGTTGATTGTTCACAAAAAGGAATATTAGAAGATAAAATTTATTGTATTTATATTTCTCCATTAAAAGCTTTGTCAAATGATATTTTTAGAAATTTAGTTGAACCATTAAAAGAAATTGAAAATATTCAAGGCAATGATTTAGGAATAAGGGTTGCAGTAAGAACTGGAGATACTACGCAAGCAGAAAAATCTGAAATGTTAAAACATCCGCCACATATTTTAATTACTACACCTGAGTCTTTAGGCATTCTATTAAGTTCTATAAAATTTAAAGAGTATTTTAGAAATACTGATTGGTGTATAGTTGATGAAATTCATGCTTTAGCAGAAAATAAAAGAGGAACTCATTTAAGCATAAGTTTAGAAAGATTAAATTTAGCAAGTCCTGGAATAACAAGAGTTGGATTAAGTGCAACTATTTCTCCAATAGAAGAAATTGCAAAATTCTTAGTTGGAAATAATAGAGATTGTAAAATTGTTGATGTGCAGTTTATTAAAGAACTTGATTTGAAAGTTTTGAGTCCTTCAAAAGATATGATTAATAAAAGTTATGAAGAAACAACTAGAAAAACTTATGAGTTAATTGATAAATTAGTTCAAGAACATAAAACAACTTTAATCTTTACAAATACTAGGGCAGGAACTGAGAGAGTTGTTCATCATTTAAAAGATAAATATCCTAGTAAGTATACTGAAATTGAAGAAGGACCACCCCAAATTGTAACCAGTTTAATTGGGGCACATCATGGCTCATTATCTAAAGATCATAGATTTAGAATTGAAAATGCGTTAAAAGAAGGCAAATTGAAATGTGTAGTTTGTTCAACTTCTTTAGAATTAGGAATTGATATTGGTTATATTGATTTGGTTATTTTACTTGGTAGTCCCAAATCTGTTGCAAGAGCACTCCAACGATGCGGTAGGAGTGGTCATCAATTACATGCAAAAACAAAAGCAAGAATAATTGTAATGGATAGAGATGATTTAGTTGAATGCTCTGTTTTATTAAAAAATGCAGTCGAAAAAAAGATAGATAAAATACATATTCCTGAAAATTGTTTAGATGTTTTAGCACAGCAAGTATTTGGAATGTGTACTGAACAAGAATGGGAAGTTGAAGAAGTTTTTAAAATTGTTAAACAAGCTTATCCTTATAGAAATTTAACTAAAAAAGATTTTAAGGATATTTTAGATTATTTATCTGGAGAATTTGCTACTTTAGAAGATAGGCATGTTTATGCTAAAATTTGGAATAAAGAAGGTATAATTGGTAGAAGAGGTAAGATGGCTAGAGTTATCTATATGACAAATATAGGTACTATTCCTGATCAATCTGGAATTATAGTAAAAGTTGGAGAACATAGAATTGGAATGATTGATGAAGGTTTTCTTGAAAGATTAAAGAGAGGAGATATATTTGTTTTAGGCGGAGATACTTATAGATTTAAATTTGGTAGAGGAATGACTGCGCAAGTTGAAGCCGTTTCTGGAAAAAAACCAACAGTACCCTCTTGGTTTTCTGAAATGTTGCCTTTAAGTTTTGATTTAGCTTTAGAAATACAAAGATTTAGAAAATTAATAAAACAAAGATTGAAAAAATGCGATGAAAAAGAAGAAATAATTAAATTTATTTTAGATTATCTTTATGTTGATGAAAATGCTGCAGAAGCAATTTATCGTTATTTAAAAGAACAATATGATTTTTCAGAAATTGCAGATATAGATGATATTTTAATTGAGACTTATGATGATGGAAAAAAGAAATATCATGTTTTCCATACATTATATGGAAGAAGGGTTAATGATGCTTTATCTAGAATTTTAGGTTTAATAGTGGGTCGAGGAGAGCATAAAGATGTTGAAGTTGGAATTAATGATAATGGTTTTTATTTATCTGGAAAAAATATTAATGTTGTAAAAGCTTTAAATTATTTGAAAGAAAATGTAAAAGAAACAAGAAAGTTAGCTGAGATGGCAATTGATAATTCTGAAATTCTAAGAAGAAGATTCAGACATTGTGCAGGAAGAGCTTTGATGATATTAAGAAATTATAAAGGGAGACGAAAGGCAGCAGGAAGACAACAAGTAAGTTCTATGATTTTACTAAATGCTGTAAGAAGAATTTCTGATGATTTTTCAATTTTAAGAGAAGCTAAAAGAGAAGTTTTAGAAGATTTGATGGATGTTAAAAATTGTGAATTTATAATTTCACAATTAAAAGAAGGCAAAATAAAGGTCAAAGAAGGATTTACATTAATACCTTCACCATTTGCATTTAATATTATATTACAAGGTTATTCAGACCTCTTAAAAATGGAGGATAGAGTTGAATTCATTCGAAGAATGCATGATATGGTGCTGACTAAGATTGCCTTGAAAAATGGAAAAAGTAGTTGAAATAATCCAAGGAATTAGAATAGTAAAAGAATGTTTGTATTTAGAAAAAGAAAAAATTTTGATTATTTCTGATTTGCATATTGGTCAAGAAGAAGCATTAAACAAGCAAGGATTGTTAGTTCCAAGATTTCAATTGGAAGATATAATTAAAGAAATTAATGAAATAAAAAGTAAAGTTGAGTTTGAAAAGGTAATTATCAATGGAGATTTAAAACATGAATTTGGTTTAATTTCTAAACAAGAATGGAATGATACTTTGAAGTTTTTAGATTTATTTGAAAATAAAAAAATAATTCTTATAAAAGGAAATCATGATATTATTTTGAAACCTTTAGCAAACAAAAAAAATCTAGCGGTTGTTGATAATTTTAAAATTGGAGATATTTTGATTATTCATGGAGATAAAATAATTAATGAAAAAGAAATTAAGGATATTAAGATTATAATTATTGGGCATGAGCATCCTGCAATAAGTTTTCCAGAAAGAAGAACTGAGAAATATAAATGTTTTTTAAAGGGAAAATATAAAGGAAAAACTTTGGTGGTTATGCCCTCTTTTAATTTTTTAAATGAGGGTTCTGATATTACTAAGGAGAGCTTATTAAGCCCTTTAATTGAAAATATAGACACTTTTGAAGTTTATGTTATTACTGATGAAATTTTAAATTTTGGAAAATTAAAAGATTTAAAAGAATAAATTTATTTCTTTTTATACCAATTTATTAAGAATAAGATTCCTACTAAAAATGCAATTCCTGAGATTTGTAAAATCCAAACTAAAAAATGCCATTGAAATTCATTTCTTCCAAGAGTAAAAAAAATATAAGTAATTCCTGCCAAAATGTAAGTTATTCCGCCGACAATTTCATATTTCCAAGAAATAATTAAAGCTATTGTTAAAATAAATACAGGAATATTATGCATAAATAATCTTAATAATATTTGTTCCAGAGGTAATTCTGGTGAGATAACATCTAAAGAAAATAATGCTAAGAAAAGAATGAAAGCAATTGATAATATTCTTGGGGTCCAGTATATAAATTTACTAATTTTTTTAGGTTTCATTTAAAATTCTTATTATTTTATTTGTTTTAAATTTAATACTTTGTCTTTTAAATAATTATCCCTTAAAATAGTATTTAAAATGTCTTTAAGGCTTGTTTGCTTTCTTTTTAAGTAAGTACATAAACGTTTATTTTTTTCAAAAGTAGATTTGTGTTTCTTTTTAAAAGCAAAAGCATGCTCGGTAAGTTTTAAAGGTGGACCAAAGATTAAAACTTTTTTTGGAATTTCTTTGTTTTTTATAGAGATATAAAATAAAGCTTCTTTTTCTGAAAATCTCCATTCGGATTTTAAAACTTTAAATTCTCTAAGTTTTCTTAAAATAAATTCAAAAGCTTTTAGTGCTTTTGCACCCGCAACATCTTCTTTTCTTTCTAAGGGTATGGCTTTAATTATTAAATTATATTTGGAATCGTCTACTTTTTTTTCTATAAAAAATTCGTCTGAAGGTTTTTTTAGGTAAGATTCTGCAATTTTTTTAAATTCCAAAAATTTTTCTTGGGATAAAGCAGCTGCAGCATTTCGGTCGTATTGCACTGGATCTATAATAATTAGGGGTGAAAGTTTTGAATGATTTAAAGATTTAATTCCATGCTTTTCAAGGTCTATTCTATCCCCTATTTTCCATTTTAAAGCATTTTTAAGCAGATTTTCTAAGGATTTGTACTTTGAAATTAAAATCTCTAGACTATATCCAGAAAAACTTTTAATAAATGATTCAGCACCATAAACATTATTTGCCTTACAAAATAATTTTGCTTTTCTAACTTCATTTGAAAGTTTTTCTGTTGAAATGTGTTTGTTTACCCAAGTGACATGCAAAGGAGAAATATCAGTTATATTTTTAGCTTCTGAAGATTTATTTATTTTTATTATTGGAACGATTTCAAAGGAAAAGGGTTTTTGTATAATTCTATAATAATCTCTTGAGCCATGTAGGACTTCAATTTTTTTAAATTTCTTTTTTAAATGTTTGTGTAAAATCTCTGAAATTTTTTCTGTGTTTGAGGATTTTGGAAATCTAATAAATATATCTAAATCATAATTATCTTTTAACCAAGTATGTTTTGCAAAAGAACCCCCAATTAATAATTCGGTTTTTAAGGGTTTAATTTTGTTTAAAATAGGTTTAATTTGTTTTAGAATTTCTTTTTCATCTTTTAATGTTGGAAAGTTAAAGTTCATTAATTAAAGATTATAAAAATAGCTTATATAGTTTTCTATAATTTGTTAAATGCTTTTAGAGCATTACTTAGATACCCTTTTGCTTGATTAATATCTAAAAAATCTTGTCCATAGATTTCAGTGACTTTATTTCTTAATCCGCCTTCAGCATCTATACAGAAATCTGAAGATTTAATTAAATTTAGAATTTTGTTTGTTTCAGAATAAACATTTGTGCTGTTAAGACCACCTGCAAAACCAATAGTTAAATGTGAAAAATTGTTAGTTATTAGATTATAAAAATTTAAGGATTCTTCTAAATTAAACTCTTTACCTATTCCGCTAGAGGGATCAATCAAAAAATAATCAAGATTATTAACATACTTGTTAAGCTTTTCAACAATTTCATTTTGATGCTCAGTCATTACTTTCTTTGAAGCCTGAAAAACTATTTTCATTTCTGGAAAACTATCTTTAATGAGACTTATTTGTTCAGCTGGAGGCCAGATTACATTAAATTGTATAGCTCTGCAACCCAATGGGTAGATCTTATCAAACAATTCCTTAACTTGCTCAAAAATAGTTGTTTTATCATGAGTGTTATAGTGAATCATACTAAATGCTTCTTTACTTGCTTTCTCGACTAAATAGGGTATATCTCTTACTGATGGATATCTATAATTTTCTGTTGAAGAACCTCTTAAGGTTTTATCTGAGACTAAAAATCCTAACATAGGCAAATGATTACTTTCCAAGGAAAGATTGAGATTTTTATTTATTTCAAATATTGCTCTTATTTCAGACATAGAAGTTAATCCAGTTATGCCAATATAAGGTTGGGGTTTGACTTTTTGCATATTTTGTAATAAATCCTTAAGTTTATAAAAATAATGAAAAAGGTTTAAATAAATGTAACTCTTTTTAGGATTATGCAAATATTACTTGGTCCCGCAGGCTCTCCTTTAAGTTCTACTTTAGAAGGTATTTCTGAGTTAAAAAGATTGGGATTACAATGTATAGAAGTCCAATTTACACATGGAATTAATATGTCTAAGGAACTTGCTAAAAAAATAGGTGAAGAAGCAAAAAGAAAAAATATAACTTTGAGTATACATGCACCCTATTTTATCAATTTAAATTCTTTAGAAAGTGAAAAAATAACAGCCTCTAAACAAAGAATTTTGAAAAGTTGTGAATTGGGAGAAATAATGGGTGCAAATTATCTTGTATTTCACGCAGGATATTATTCTAAAAAAACTCCTGATGAAACTTATAAAATAATAAAAGAAAAGGTTTTAGAAATACAAAAAGAAATAAATTCTAAGAAATGGAAAATTAAACTAGCAATTGAAACAACTGGAAAAACTACAGTTTTTGGTTCTTTAGAAGAAACAATAAGATTAGTTAAAGAATGTAAAACATCTATTTGTGTTGATTTTGCACATATTTACGCAAGGCAACAAGGCAGAATTAACTATTCTGAAATTTTTGATAAATTAAAAATTTTAAATTTGAAAGATTTACATATACATTTTTCTGGAATTAAATTTGGTAAAACTGGAGAACTAAATCATGAAGTTATGGGCAAACCAGATTTTGATGAACTTGCAAAAGAAATACTTAAAAGAAAAATAGATGTGCAAATAATATCTGAATCTCCTATTACTTTTGAGGATTCTTTAAAACAAAAGAAGATATTTGAAAAGTTAAATTATAAATTTATTTAAGCGTTTTTGGAAATAAATTTGAAAGTAAAAAAGTCTTTGAGAGTACTATATCTATCAAGAAAGGTAAATTTTCTAAATTATTTGAAGCTTGTGCCTTTTTTTGAATATAATCTAAATCAATTAATATTTTTTCTACATTTTCGTCTATTCGAGTATTAGATTTAGTACAAAAAATAACTGAACCAGAATAGGTGGTTAAGAATGCGAAATCTCCATAAAATAAAGTTGCATAAGTCCCACAATTTTTAGTGGGGGCAGGATAACTTCTTTGTTGTTCCATTTTAAGTTTAGGTATTGTTAGAGTTATTAAATTTTGTTAATCCGAGAGTAGGATTATAACCCAAGATAGCTCCAAATTATCTTCGGAGCTAGCCTGGGAAAAGAGAGGTGTTTTATTACTATTTAGTAATACTAGGTTATATATAAATCTTTCGCTACTAAGTAGGGGTAATAGCGCTTTTTTCTGAAAATCAGTTATTCAGTCATCGATAAGTATAAAACTTGAAAACCTCGAATTTTAGAGTTTTAGGCTCTATACTGCCAGAACTGTCAAGAGGCCAAAAAGACTGACTTTGAACCGAGGTTTGCCTGCTATGGAGGGGAGAAACCGAAAAAACAAGGAGTAATAACCCTGAAAAATATGGAGATGGTCTAAAAGTACCGCCAAAGTGAAGTTGATAAATGAGTAAAGAAAGACTATGCAGAACAGCGCTCTGTAGATAATTAGGCAAATCAGAAAGGGTAAGCTTACTATTAATGAACATAACATGATGATTAGTTATCTGGGACTATGCAGGATATTTTTGCACCAAAAGATTTATAATCATATTAGAATATACTAATATGTTATGAAGAAAAAACTCTTTGAACTGCATGCGGAAATGTGTAAAGTGTTTTCCAATCCGACTAGGCTTGAAATTCTAAACCTATTGAACGATAAGGAGTTATCAGTTAGTGAAATGATTCAGAAAACAAATCTGAGCCAGGCAAACATCTCCCAGCACTTATCGATTATGAAAGCAAAAGGAATTGTTGTATCAAGAAGAGATGGCAAAAATATCTATTACAAACTCGCAAACCTAAAAATCATTAAAGCATTTGATATTATACGGGAAGTTTTGTCTGAACGATTGTCAAAAAAACCCTTCTGGGGGTAAATGAATATGAAAAAAATATTAATAAATGTGCTGTTTTTTGTGATCTTAATGAGTTCTGTATTTGCCCAGAAAGATCATGATTTTACCCAAGCAAAGCATATTATTGATTCTGGAGTCGGCTGTAGCGAGCTTACTGATGAACAGCTTGAAGAAATTGGAGATTACTATATGGAGCAGATGCATCCTGGCGAGGCCCACGAGATTATGGATAACATGATGGGTGGCAAAGGCTCTGAATCTCTGGAACAAGTGCATATCAACATGGCAAGGAGACTCTATTGCAATGAGGGTGTTTACGTTGGTTATGAAATGATGCAATCTGGAAGGATGATGGGCAACTATCTCTCATCATATGATTATGGGTATGGGAATTATGTGCGGATGCTAATCTTCATAGCTCTCATCGGTGTCATATGGTGGCTTAGCTACAAATTTGGAATAAAAAAGTCAACAGAAACATCTCTTGGCATTTTAAAGAAAAGATTTGCCAAAGGAGAAATTACCAAAAAACAGTTTGATGATATAAAAAAGGAAATGGGGGAATGAGAATCATGGAAGAAAATAAGAATGTGTGGATTTGGATCTTTGTTGTTGTAGCTTTGCTTTTTCTTTTCGGAAGCTTTAGTATGGGCGGATACGGAATGATGGGCTTTGGAATGGGATTTGGCTTTCTGTTTATGATCTTATTCTGGGGAGTTATCATATGGCTTGTCTACACCTTGATTAAGGCAGCCCAGTCAAATACACAGAGTGAAGGAGAAGATGCAATGGGAATACTCAAGAAAAGATACGCCAAAGGAGAAATCTCCAAAAAGCAGTACGAAGAAATGGGAAAAGAGCTAATTAGGTAATATGATTAAAATAGGTATTGTTATCGGGACAAATGAGCCAGAGGCAGTTTGGAACGCATTCAGATTTGCAGTAACCGCACTGAAAGCAAATCATGAAGTCAAAGCATTTCTTATGAATAAAGGCGTTGATATTGAAGAGATAGCAGATGAAAAATATAATGTGAAAGAGCAGACTGATGCATTCCTGCAGAACAACGGACAGATTCTTGCCTGCGGAACTTGTCTCAAGTCAAGGTATAAAAAAGGAAGCAACGTCTGCTCTATATCAACAATGCAAGATCTGTTAAAGTTAGTTGAGGAATCAGATAAAGTCCTGACCTTCGGCTGATGGCTGTCAGAAAATTATTTAATAATAAAAATAAATTCTTTTTCTGTTGCTTATGCTTTGCCTGGATTTGTCCACTTGACATGGTGGATGCAAAGTATTTATCCAAGTCCACCCATTAACCAGATAAGACGGGCCATTTCTGACGATAAACAGAAAAAGGCCAGAAAGTCAAAAACAAGCATGCTCATCCGCTAATAACGATTTTGGCGAAAGCGTTACAATTTAGTAACGGAAATATAAACTTTCTATTTATTGTTATTTTATAGCAGTTAAATACAGAGGGAGCTAAATAAGGTGTTAAAAAACTAAATTTACAAGAAAAGAGAGAAAAAAACAAAAAGAATTATCTTCTTGACTTCTTTTTAGATTTTGCTTTTAAAACGGGTTTAACTGCTTTTTTAACTGGAATTACTTCAATTTTTTGGCAGCATTTTGAGAATACAAATATGTATAAAATCTCAAGCAAACCTAAAGTATTGAATAATAGCAAGATAATAAACCAAACCATATGGTTACTTCTTGCAGATTTCCATAAAGCAAGACCTTTCCAAATAGCACTCCAAATGAAGATAATTAACATAATTCCTATAAGCGTGGGCCCTATACTTATCCCAAAATTATTATAAAACATCATTAAATACCACCTCTTTTTAAAAATAAGATTAAAGAATATTTAAACTAATCTATTTACTCTGGAGTTGGTCAAAAACTTATTTAATCTTTAGAAGTTGTTTTATTTTTGCTTGATCAAAACCAATTATAATTTCAGAACCGATTTCAATTACTGGAACACCCATTTGCCCTGATTTTTTAATCATTTCTTGAGCATATTCTCTGTTTGTTTGAACATTCTTTTCTGTAAATTTTATATTCTTCTCTTTAAAAAAGTTCTTTGCTACAGTACACCAAGGACAGGCGTTAGTTGAATAAACTGTTACATTTGTCATTTTAAGATTTTGCAAATCCAAATTTTAAAGGATTGATTGAAAGTTGAATCTTAAGGTTTTTATAATTTATGATTTCAAGGGGATTTTCTTCAGAAAGTTTTTTATTAAACTTTGAAGCTATCTGATTGATGTAACTTCTCAAATCATCTTCAGAATTAAAATTTAAATTGGTAGGTATTGTTTGCGAATCTCTAGTTATTGAAATTTTATCAAAACTATCGCAAATAATTGAAGAAATAGATTTATCGTCAATTAAAGGATCTAACAACCCAAATCCAAAAATTATCTTAAATAGATTATATTTTATTTTTAGAGTATATTCTTCAGATATTGGAAGACCCATATCTTTACAAACTTTTATTATCTTAGTATCAAGGTAATCTAATTTTTTAGTTAGTTCAGAATCTTTGTCTAAATCATCTAAAACTAGTAGTCTGGTTCTATTAATTATTTGTCTATCTGTTTCTGAAAGCTGAGATTCTACTAATTCGTATACTCTCCCTTCAGGTGTCTTTTTTATATTAACACTAGCTAAGATTTTTTATTATTGATATTTGTAGATATTAGAGAATATGAATAATTATCTAAATCTATTCCTGGTGGTGGGGGGGGTGGGGGTAATCTAAAGGGTTGTTCTTTTGGTAGAGCCATTTCTAAATTTGTAACTTTGGCTTTTTTTAATATTTCAATTTTTTCTTTATCTTTTTTCTCTGTTTTACCAGCTAAAAACATGCCTTTTGTAAGTCTTCTAAGAAGTCGAATATACTTTGTTTGTTGTAAAGTAGGTTTTCTAGAAAGAAGTCTGATAATATTTTGTAATTCTTCTATGTCTTTTATTTCTTTTTCATTTGGATACAAAAAATTTACCATTCCACACCTCTAAGCCTAGAAGCGGGATGATTCTTGCATTCCGCTTGTTGTTTTGATATATTTTTCTAAAAGTATTAATCCCTTTGCAATGGTCTTATTCTGCTCAAGCAAAGATTCAAGTTTATCAAATAAAGGCCTCAATTTTTCATCTTCACTTTCTGCAACCATTTGCTCTCCAGCTTCTTTAAAGAAGCCAACAAGCTCTGAAACTTGCTTATTATTCTCTTTGATTGAGGATACTAACTCAACAACTTTTGATTGCAATAAAACATTACTTTCAAGTAATTTGTGTAGAAGCTCTTTTTCTGAGATTTGATTTTTTTCAGCCATGATTTTACAAAAGCGAGGGTTATTTAAAAAGTTTGCTATTTTTATTCAATTCTAAGATACAAAACAATAAACCTTAAATAAAGAAGGTTATACAATAAAGCTATGGGAATTATAATTATTTTACTATTATTGTTAATTCTACCTTTTGTATTAGGTAGTTTACTTTTATACTACTTGTTGAATTCTAAAAAATTTAATCCTAAGGGTGAAAAAATTAAATTTTACAAATGTTTAAGTTTTTCTGTAGCTTATTTATTGATAGTAGGAATATTATCTTTTTTAGTTGGTTTAATATTTCCAAGTTGGATTGCGGGAATTGTTTCATTTTTAATATATTTTTGTATAGCTTATTATCTTATTAAATATTATTTTTATATCTTTGACAAAAAGATTTTACTTAAGTTTGTTTTATTCTGGCTTTTATTTATTTTTTTAATTAGTTTAATCATGCAAATTGGGTTTGTTAAACTAAACCCGAATAAGATTGTTGCACCTACTGAAGCTAAAAGTGTAGTTAATGTTTATCTTATCTTTAAAGAGAATTATACTCTTGAGGATATTCAAGTAAATCAGGAGATTATACAATTATTTAATAAAACCAATGTAATCAATTACACACTAAATGAACAAACTTTATTTTCTAGAAATACTTTGAATATTAATATTTTCTTAAATGAAGATAATGAAAGTTTGAAAGAAGAGTTTAGTAAATTTAATGGTTTTAATTGGGTTGAAAATAATTCAGTATATTTAAATTATCTTTCTGAGAAATATTTGATTAAATCCAATTAACTATAACATCATCTGTTCTTTCATAAGGTCTTATGTCTTGCTTTTCTTTAGAGTTTCTTTCTAGGTAGCCTTGCCAAGCAATCATAGCTCCGTTGTCGACAAGAACTTGATTTTCTGGAATAAAACATTTGGCATTTCTTTCTTTACACATAATATTAGCCATTTCTTGCAGTCTTTTGTTGCAAGCAACTCCCCCACCCAATAAAAGTTCTTTTTTATTGCAATGTGCCATTGCACGTTCTGAAATTTCTAAAAGCATTGCAAAAACGGTTTCTTGTGCTGAATAACATAAATCATTTTGATTTAAACCTTGATCATATTTTGTTTTTAGATTTGTTAATAAACCTGCAACTGAGATATCCATACCTTTTACAGAATAAGGCAATTTAATATAATTTTTTGAACTTAGAGATAATTCATAGATTTTTGGTCCACCAGGAAATCCTAGTCCCATATATCTTGCAAAAGAATCTAAAAAATTTCCAACTCCTTGATCTAAAGTTTCTCCAAAGATTCTATAACGTTTTCCTTCATAAGCAATAATTTGAGTGTTAGCTCCAGAAGTATATAATAAAACAGGATCTTTTGCTTTTGTTTGAATTTTCCCAATTTCTAGGTGAGCAACACAATGATTAACTGGAATTAAAGGTTTTTTAAGCGATTCTGAAAGTTGTTTTGCTTGATTAAATCCAACATGTAAAGAAGGTGCCATTCCTGGACCTCTTGAATAAGAAATTAAATCTATATCTTCAGGTTTTATTTTTGCTGCAATGATTGCTTCATCTATTACAATTTTCGCTATTTTTTTGTGATGTTCTGCAACTTCTGTAGGTATCATCCCACCTTTTTCTGTTGTAAAGACTCTTTTAACATTAGCTAAAATATTTCCTTTAGATGAAACTATTCCTACTCCAAATGTATGTGCTGTGCTTTCTATTCCTAGGCAAATCATAAATTCATTTAAAAAGAGTTTATTTATATTTATATCGATTGAGTGAGCTGTTAAGTTAGAGGGATATAAGCTCTTTAAAAAATAAAAGATTAACCTTTTATTTATTTAAATACTAAAAATGTTAATACAAATATAACTAACCAAACTATGAAAGAGATTATTGCCCAATTTTTATTCTTAATAAAACTCGCAAATGATAGGGAAAGTGTTGCAAGTATTATGGGTATAAAGTTTATTGGATTCATTTCACATTAGCTCCTATTACCATTAAAAAGTTTCCAAAGGCGAATATACCTTGAAATATTGGGTTTTGAGGATTTATTATCAAGAAAGGTAAAGATAGACCAATTACTACCCCAGAGATTAATCTAATCGTAATTCCAGTTGTTAAGTGAATTTGTCCTTTTTTCATCATTTTTTAAGATAAGTTCTACACCTATTTATTTTTTTCTATTATAAGTTTATCGTTTTTTACTTCTGCGTTTAATTCTTGACCTTTTTTCCAATTAAGTTTTTCTAATACTCTGGAAGGTATTACAATCCAAAACTTCTCATATTTTGTGCCTTGATATTCTCTACTTATTTGAGCTTGTAATTGCATAAATTAGTTAGGTATCTAATACTATATAAATGTTTCGTTTTAGATACCGAAAGGTTTATATATTTAGGTATCTAAATAGTAATATGAAAAAAAATAAAATGTAGGTTTTGTGGCTCTGAGAATACAGCTAAAAGAGGCTTTAGAAAGACACAAAATAGAGGTTTAATACAAAGATATATTTGTAGAAAATGCAATAAATCCTTTGCTGTTAATGATGGTTTTTTGAGAATGAGAAATAATCCAAATAAGATAACTTCTGCAATAGACTTATACCTCTCTAATCTTTCAAGCAGAAAAACAAGAAACTTCTTTAGAAGACACTTAGAGCATAACGCTTCACACGTAACTATTCTTAATTGGTGTTTAAAGTATATAAAAAGAGTTGATAAATATACACGCAAACTAAAACCCAATATTTCTGGAAAAATATATTTAGATGAAACTGAAATAAATTGTAAAGGCAAATATCATTTTCTTTGGGTTGGTGTGGATTGGGATACAAGATTTATCCCTTCATCGCAATATACTACTTTTAGAAGCTGTGAAAAAGCAAGAGAAATTTTTGATGATATAAAAAGCAAAGGTAATACTAAATTTGTTCAAACTGACTCTGCTATGTTTTATCCTTACGCCTTTAGAAAGTCTTTTGCTTATCATAAAAGAAAGAACAACGAAGTAGAGCATAGAGTAATTAATACAAGAAGAACTGGAAAATACAACGTGAGAATAGAAACTGTCTTCTCTAAACTTAAAGACAGGATTGATGACTTTAGAAGTTTAAAGTCTAAAGAGTGTGCTGAAATCTTAATTAAAGGTTTAATCTTGCAACATAACTTTATAGAGCAACATTCAACAACAGGAAAGATACCTTGTGAGTTAGCAGGAATAAATTTAGAGTTAGGTAAAGATAGGTGGATGGATTTGATTAAGTTAAGCAGTATGAATTAAACCTTTGATTAGAAGAATAATTATTATACAGAGTAAATAAATTACACTAATTAAAATTATTTCCCATAGTTTCATTTTAT